>JBJTFZ010000125.1:0-6591 GCA_046093685.1 bacterium | reverse complement strand
ATCGTGAATTTGGAATGGGTGGCTTTGATTCAATCGTTGGTGTGGCAGGAGGCAATGTATATGGCTCATGGTGAAATTCCGCGATTATTGTACTTCCTTGGTGTATTGTGGTCGGGTTTATTGAGCATTATTCGTCCAATGGTCATGTTGTTTTCCTCGAAGTTTCGTGAACGCGAACTCGAAGTGGCGCATCAAAGAAATGCATTCGTGAGAAAGGGTGAACAATTATCGGTTTGGATTCATGCTTCTTCGCTTGGTGAATTCGAACAAGCAAGACCAATCCTCGAAGGGATTAAACTCAAGAATCCTGAAATCGATATAACGGTTACTTTTTTTTCACCCTCAGGCTTCCGCATACGAAATACATATGAATATGCTAATCGAGTCTTGTATTTGCCACTTGATACCATGCGTGGAGCAAGAGATTTTCTTGAGATGATAAATCCCGACATCATTATTTTCATTCGATATGAATTGTGGTTGAATCATTTGATTGAGGCACGAAGGAATGCAATTCCGGTTTATGCAGTCAATGCGACATTTCCTCGCTCTGCCTTATGGAATATGTTTCCGGGAATCCTTCGTTCGATATTGAAATTGTTTTCTGAAATTTATACTGTTGATTCTCACGAAACGAATCAGTTTGTATCCTTGGGTGTGGATATACCGATTCATACCGGCACTGATACGAGAATCGACAGAATTCATCAGCAAGTTTCTTCGATGAAGAATTCATATGCATTCATCCATGATATCCTGCCTGGTTTCGAAAAAGCGAGCATTCCTTGCATAGTTCTTGGAAGTTCTTGGGAGGAAGATGAGTCTATGTTTCTGCAAGCTCTTACTTTGATAAAATCGCCAATACGATTAATCATTGTTCCTCATGAGCCAACTCCCGAGCATTGCTTAAGATTAAGTACAACCGTTCCCAATAGTATTCTGCTGAGTGAGTGTGAGGAAATCGGTGATGAACATATCATCGTTGATTCAATCGGAAGATTATTGGGTCTTTATGGCATTGCAGATGCTGCTTATATCGGTGGTGGCTTTGGAGCAGGAGTTCATAGTTGCGCAGAACCGGCAGGTTATGGAATTCCTCTTGCATCAGGACCGGATATTTCACGGTCACCCGATGCGAAAACACTGCATGAATTGGGTGCTTTGGAATTACTTCGCAATGCAGAAGATGCTTTGGCTTGGATGAATGCAATAGCTGCCGGAGTGATGACCAAAGCAGGGGAACAAGCAAAGGAGTATATCGAAACTCGAAGGGGAATGACCAATACCGTATTGAAGGAAATTATCGGTTTGGATGATTAAGCTGTCTTTTTTCGCAGAAGTATTAAAGCTCCAATTCCGGCCAATACAATGGAAATCCATTGAGCTTGTGAAAGACCAAAATAGAGGGGGTTCATGCGTAAAAATTCCACTGAAAATCGTTCGATGCCTGCAAGAATCAGATACAATGCGAATACATTTCCAACCGCATGAGGTTTTTTTCTGAAAACCCACAGAATTGCAAAGAAAGTAAATGCGATCAATGTTTCATATACCGGTGTAGGATGCACCACTATATCTTCCGGAATTGGTCTGCCCGGAAACAATTGTTGAAAATACTGAACCAATTCAGTGTTTCTTGCAGACAAAGTGGAAACCATTCCTTCTGGATAACTCATACCGAAGGGATGATCTGTCGGGATGCCATAATCACCGTCTCCTGCCAATTGACAACCTATTCTTCCGATTCCATAAGCAATCATGAGAGAAGGTGCTGCCGCATCGGCAACAGACAGAAAGGTGGTTTGCTTTTTTCGGAGATATATCAAGATCATCACAATGGAGGTAATCAATCCTCCATAAAATGTGAGGCCTTCACCACTAAACAATGAACCAATCGGATCTTCAAAAAAGTATGAAGGGTTTTCAATCAAATGGAACAGTTTTGCTCCAAAGATTCCTCCAATCAAAGCAAGCAGAGTGATTGATGAACCCAATTGCTCAGCCTGTGGGAATGCTCTTCTTTTCAATTCTGCATTGAGAAGCCAATTTGCGGTGAGAAATGCCAAAGCGACCATCAGTCCAAAACTGTAGATGGTCAATGGTCCGATATGCAGTAAAGTTGGGTACATGGAAAACGAAACTCCGGCTGATTTGAATTGCAAGTATACTATATTTTTGGCGCACTGCTCATCAGTTCTTGCCGGGAACATCGATATAATAAGGACTTCCCTTGGGTGCGGGAAGTGCGCGCTTCAAAATCCAAGGGTTGAGAATCTTAACATCTTTGTAAGAAGTGCCGTTGTTGATGGCCCATTCCGCCAAATCGGTTATGGGTCTGTCCACTTTTACGGTTCTTACTTCCTCAGGAGCATAAACATCATCTTTGGTTAAAGTCAAGCCATACTTCTCTGCATGTTCCATCAACTCTTTTATCACTGCTATGCGTAATACATACCGTGATGTTTCTTCATTTAAAAACAAGTCATAGAATGTTTCGCCTTTTTGAAACGCGATGTTTTCTTTAACGCTCCCATGCCCCATATTATATCCTGCGGCTGCAAGAGACCAACTTTTTGAAGCCGCATATCCGCTTTTCAGATATTGAATCGCTGCCTTCGTGCTTTTTCCTACATGCCTTCTTTCGTCTACGAATTCATCAACTCGCAAGCCCATTGAGCGAGCTGTTGGCTCCATGAACTGCCATACCCCGATGGCATCTTTGGGTGATCTCGCCATGAATAATGCGCTTTCAGCAACAGCAAGATATTTCAAATCATCAGGTGCATTTTCCTCTTTGAGAATTTTGTCAAAGGTAGGAAAATATCGTCCTGCTCTTTTTATGTATAAAATCAATTGTCCGGGAGATTGCAAATTCAAGTAAAATTCTCTTTCTGCTCTTTCCCGTACTTCGGGTATATCCAATGGAACATTCTCTCCGCAAAAACTTAGTGTTTTTGGGAAGGGAATACTCGATAAAAAGGCAAGATAATTTGCTTTTCGGTCATCCGGCTGTATAGATGCTTTATTATCCTTCCCATTGCATGAGGCAAACATCACATTCAAGAGAATTAAAAATGTTGCAATAGTCAACACTTGGCGAGTAGCAGAGAAAATTTTCATGATAATATTATGATAATGAAATGATGCGATCGCAAAATTGAGTTTCCGCCTGTTCATTTGTCGCAATAATTGTGCCACCACCTTGCTCCCTTTGCTTTTGAACTACTGTTCTGAACAATTCATGACCTTTGCTATCGAAATTAGTTGATGGCTCATCCAAGAGCAAGAGAATCGGTTTTCTCATGAGTGCCAACATGTATTTTACTCTTTGCTTCATGCCCGAAGAGAATGTTTTGATGCATTGATGTTGATAATTGGAAATTCCGCACAGCTCTATGATGTGTTCATAGTGTTCATTGTCAAATCGAATATCACTCAAATTGCAAAACATGATTGCATGTTCTTTTGGAGTGAATTCTTCATATATCGAAAGATATGGAGCTATGAGTCCAATCTGCATTGGGATAAGCTCTTTTTCGATGGATTGATGATTGATCTGAAGTGCTATTGAGCCTGTTGAAGGGGTTAAAATCCCGGCAAGCAATTTCATGAGTGTAGACTTCCCCGATCCATTCATTCCGGTAATCCCCAAGCACTCTCGATTGGTCATCGTGAAACCCATTTTGGGGAACACCGACCGCAAGCCATCAAATGATATGCTAAGTTCCTGAGATTGAACAAGGAAATGGGGAAACTCCTTCATTCATATCGCTCCAAGGAAAATGTCTCACCAAGATATCGTTTTCTGACTTCTTCATTTTGTGCTATGTCTTCAGCAGTACCTGAGCAAAAGATGTTCCCGTCAATCAAAATATATGCGCGATCTGTTATCGAAAGGGTTTCGTGAACATTATGATCCGTAATCAGCACACCAATGCCCTTTTGCTTGAGATCTTTCACCAGCATCATGATTTCTTCAACAGTGATGGGATCAATCCCTGCGAATGGTTCATCAAGGAAGATGAATTTGGGATTCGAGGCCAATGCGCGTGCTATTTCACAGCGTCTTCTTTCACCACCTGAGAGCATATACCCTTTGCTCTTTCGAATATGCGTGATGCTGAAATCCTCAAGCAATTGCTCCAACCGCTCTTTGCGCTCGGAACGCTTCATGGATTGCAATTGAAGTATAGCAAGGATATTGTTTTCAACCGACATCTTACGAAAAATCGAAGCTTCCTGAGGAAGATAACTCACACCCAATCGTGCTCTTCGATACATTGCCATGGAAGTGATATTTCTTTCATTCAGAAAAACTTTTCCTCCACTTGGCTTTACCATGCCGACCATCATGTAAAATGAGGTGGTTTTGCCGGCTCCGTTTGGACCCAATAATCCAACAATTTCGCCTTGTTTCAATTCAAGAGAAACATCATTCACTACAGTACGCTTGCTATACCGCTTGATGAGATGTTCAGCTTTTATGACTTGGATTGAATCAGATTGCACGATGAAGAGCCTTGAGTGACATTATCGCCTAACACCTTCAAGATACAATTTTTTCTTCATTGTCTCGCCCGAACGGTCAATCAATAATTGAAGAGTTTGGCCAACAATCGCATCTTTCACGGCCAAAATCAAGTCATCATCTTTGATGATTTTTCTGCCGTCAACTTCGAGAATGATATCTCCGGGTTCAATCCCTGATTTGTCGGCAGGTGTTCCTCTTTTGACCTCTATGACAACAACACCTTCTTTTCTCTCAAGTTGATAAGTACTGGCAATTCTTTCATCAATTTGCTGTATTGCCATCCCGGTGTCGAAATCTCTGTTGATTTTCCCATCCTCTTTGAGACGAGTCAATACGGATTTAACTCGATTGATTGGCACGGCAAATCCAATACCGATGCTTCCTGAGCCTTGATTATTGTTTGCCGTTGAAAAGATTACCGTATTCACTCCGATGACTTCGCCTTTCGCGTTGAGGAGCGGGCCTCCTGAATTTCCTGAGCTGATTGCCGCATCAGTCTGAATCATGTCTTTGTACACACGATTCTCTTGCGTGAAACTCACACCGGAATTGCTGATCACTCCTACAGTCACGGTGGGTTTGGCATTATTGTCGAACAAACCAAATGGATTGCCAAATGCAATAGACCATTCACCAATGATCACTTGCTCAGAATTACCCAATTGAAGAAATGGAAAATCCTCACCATCTATTTTTAACAAGGCAACATCGCTCACTGGATCTGAACCGATGATCTTCGCATCGTACTTTTTTCCATTCGTCAATGTGACCACAATTTTTTTTGCATTCCCGGCAACATGGTCATTTGTTACGATATATCCGTCAGATGATATGATGAATCCGGACCCAACTCCACGAACTTCCATGTTTTGTCTTCTCATGAAAAATTGATCAAAAAACGGGTCGCCAAAAAAGTTACCAAAGGGATTATATCCCACTTGGCGAACTTCCGTTACAGATATCCCTACAATTGCAGGGCTTGCAATGCGTACGGTTTCGGTGATGGCTGTTTGTCTGGAGTTCGAGATATCATCATTACGATCAAGATATTCGGGTCGAGGAGTTTGAGCCTTTTCAGCTTCATTGAGGAATTCAGGACTATTTGCACAACCTGCCATAATGCTCGTTGTTCCGGACAGGACAAGCGATACGAGTGCCGCGATGACTGAAGTAGTTTTCATGTTGATGTACCTGATAAACTGTCGGTTGATTATCTTTGCATGCGGTCTGTAGTGGGTGACCGCTATTTCCGTGAATGCTCTTTGACGATTCACCGCCAAAAACATTTCCCTAAAATACTCAAATGGTATCCTATCTTTCCATAGCCTTGCCTTTACCGGTGCAAAAGGTTTTTACCTATCGATATGAGCATGCCCAAAACCCTGAGAAACTCATCGGTTGCAGGGCTTTGGTGCCCTTTGGCAAGCGAATTCTGACAGGAGTGGTCGTTTCTCCCGGGGAGCCTGTGCATGGAATGAAGGATATCATAGAAATATTGGATGATACGCCTTTTTTTACCGCTTCGATGCTCTCCCTAACTCGAAAAATGTCTGAATATTACATGTGCTCATGGGGTGAGGCCTTAAAAGCAGGAATACCAAGAGGTATGACTCCCCAAAGCGTGATGCAGGTGGAATTGGTCAATCCCCCAACAGCTGACGAATTGTTGGCCATGAAAAAGAGAGCGCCCAAAAGAGCGGCTTTATTGGAAATTCTGATGGATCACTCCGGAGCATTGACGGAGGTGTATTTGGAGAAAATGCTTAAAACGGGATCGGTCTCCGATCAGCTTGATGCGCTGGAAACATCCGGTGTCATCATAACTCGCAGGAATGTTGAAAAATCGGCAACCCTCAAAATACGATCCATGGTTTATGTTGCTGAATCATTGATGCAAGACGACAAAGCATTGCAAAGGGTACTGGGAGAATTGGATGCTTCATCTCCAAAACAAGCCTCGATTGTGAGTCATGTCTATCTGCATCAATCCAGACATAGGTCCGGAGTACCAATGCAAGTGCTTAAAGATGCCCTGAATCTTGGCTCCTTGTCTTCTATAC
>JBJTFZ010000124.1:0-2277 GCA_046093685.1 bacterium | reverse complement strand
CTCTCTCCTCACCCTTCAGAAATGAAGAAAGCAAAATCGAAGAAGTAAGAGTTTTCCCAAGTAAATAGGACAACAATGGATCAAGATCATGTTTGATTCGCGCCTGTTCTGTGGTATCCGTGGTTTTTGCAACCGCAATGCGAAACATCCCATTGCCAGACATGGCCCGGACGACGCGATCTCTGTGTTGATATGTTTTTTTTAGGTCATTCATAATGAATTTCTATCCGTATTCAATGTAATTGGCATAATTCCTGCAATGATTTCGATACTATGAAACGCACTCTTTCCATATTGCTCATGCTCATCTTGATAATTTGCTTCGCCTCAGGATGCCAATCATTGCATATGGCATCATCTGGCAAAAAGCAGTCAGTACCGAATTATGTGATTCCTGAATATCTGGAGCCGATGCGTATGACAGTATTGCAAGAGGCATTGCGATATATTGGGACTCCATATTGCTATGGTGGCAAAACACCATTCTGTACGGATTGTTCTGGTTTTGTGATGCAGGCATATCGCGCTGTTGGCATCACAACACCTCGTACGGCACATGACCAATTTCTGAAATATGCATCCGAGGATGTCATTCCGGAACCGGGTGACTTGATGTTCTTTCGATATGCAGACAAAGGAACCATATCCCATGTAGGTATCTATGCCGGTGATGACTATATCATTCATGCCTCAGAAAAGAAAGGCGTCGTTCTCACCACATTAGAATACATGCGCAAGCATATAGTAGGTTATGGACGCATGCCCATTCAAGAATACTCCTCAAAGTAAGCTATCGAGCAGAAGCTCACAGCAGAAGCTGTATCGGGCTGGTCCCACCATTGATATGAAAGTAATTCTGCCTGCTGAACACTATTCATGCTTTGAAGCAACATATAATTTGGTGAACAACCGCACACCCTAGAATGATCCGCTGTATTGGCTATGCGAGCAAAGAATGCATTTGCATCATTATCGCATAATGCCTTCATCAATGCTTGATCATGAATAGTGATATCAGGCTTCAATGACTGCGCTTGATCAGCATCGCCGAATTTTCTGCCTATATGAGATAAATCACCACTGGATACGAATAATACGCGCCTATTTATTGTTGCGCAATATTCTTTTATGATGCGGATGATTTCATCGATACCATCATCATTGGGATGTTCTGCAAAAGAAAATCTATCATGCATGCCATTGACCAATATAGGCAATAATGAAAACGATGACGAACCATATGTATATTGCAAAAGCAATAAAACGAGTTCAATGGAATGATCATATCTGTGCTGAGAGTCATCTTTTGTGAGTGGCAGCATTGCTTTATCAAAAACATGCTCGACAAATGCTTTGTCGGTTTTGGTGGTTCCAAGCGGAGTTACAAAATCCTTTTCAGTAAATATAAAACGTCCTTCCCCACCATAATGCGAGGTTGCGAAAAGCACCACCAGGTCTGGTGATTCGCTTGCTTCCAAAGCTCTCAAAACTGATGCATAAACTTGCTTGCCTTCAGCCAATTCAACATGCGGTATAATGATTCCGGACAACTGAGATGTTGTTCTGACAGATATGGATTGTTTGTATTCATCAAGCATCGAGATAATTGAATCACGTTGTTCGGGATATACTGTTCCTAAACAAAATGGATCCCTTGTAGTCGATTCTCTGAAAGCTTGATCCATCACAGACTTCGTGTGATGAAAGACTTCGTCTAATAAAAAACAACGGTCACTCATTTGGGCTATGACATCAAGTATTGCCTCAGCATCAACCTGCCCTTCATAAGCGATATCTGCAATCTCCTCGCATGTTACGCTCACTTCTCTTTGTAGACAATCGAGTAATTTGATTGCATGCAATGCCAGTATCATGGGAGCACGAGAATACCGCAATGGATCATACATCAATATGTATTCATCTTCTCCATGCACATGCTTCATGAGTGCGATGTCTGTTCTAATTTTTGGTAGTTTCGAGTAAATGGTATAATTCATGAAATCCCCCTCTCATGATAATTGTGTCAAATGCTTTTTATAGTGCTTTGCTTCTTCCAGCCACTGATCCTTTTGCTGAAGCAATAATTTCTTCGCCTGTTCATGGTCATTTGGAATAATGCCTTCCAATATCGCCTCCTCGATCATATGCTTGATATAACCAATTGCAGGTGATGGTTGCAATGAACACAATTCCATGATCTCTTCTCCTCTGACCGGCGATTGGAATGATCGTAATTGATCCCTCTCACGAACATCGAGAATTTTATTATATACTTTC
>JBJTFZ010000123.1:0-2053 GCA_046093685.1 bacterium | reverse complement strand
GGATTAGGAGCTGGCAACTGCCTGTGCTCATCTTGTTCTATTTTCCGATACGAGAACATTTCAGAACACGCAACCAAATATTATATCTGATTCTCCTGCTTTCGATTGTTTTTGCAGGTTTTGGTGTCTATAATTTGTATGAATACAAGCAAGTCACTTCAAAATTTCAATATGGGTATGAAGTACTTTACAAAGGAGTACGCAATGATGCATCCATGTTTGGAGCGGCAGGCATCATAGCACTACTCATGTTTATTAGTGTAAAAGGCCTGACTGCTCGAATTCTTTCAATCATATTTGCCACATTGTATATTCTTGTGCTTGTGGCATCTCTTGCTCGTACATCATGGGTGGCATTTTTGCTTAGTCTCTTCATTCTTGTGTTTTTGCTTGATGCATCAAAAAGGCGCTTGCTCATAGGCACATTCACCGCATTCATAGCCGGAGCAATCCTCATTCTTGTCTCATTTTTCCCAAATGCATCGGAACTGGCATTCACGGTGGTTGAGACCCGGCTTTCAAGCAGTGTGAATCTATCCACTGACAGATCTTATCTTGGAAGGGTGCTAGAAACTCAAGAAGTGATGAAAGGCGTGATGAATTATCCTTTGGGAGGAAATGGTTTCCAAAAAGAACATTTACTCTATGATCTCATCTTGATGGCTCACTTGAGAGCTGTATATTCTCACAATGGATATTCAGGTTTGATGTTCAAAGCCGGTATTCCATTGGCGGTAACTTTCTGGTTGATCATCCTCTATCATATCATCACGGGAGTGATTGTTGCTCGAAAAAACAGACATGATCCTCTCATACAAATACTGGCCCTTGGATCAGCCACTGCTCTCATTTGCTATAGCATTACCAATTATGCGGAAGGCGTTTTTGAATCTCGCTCAGGACTCATAACAACCGGATATCTTCTGGCATTGATTGGAAGTGCTCGCTTACTTTGGGAAAGTGAGACATTCAATGTAATTGACGAACACAAACAGTTGAATTAATATAGGTTTCGAACCTCCCGGAATGTATACTGTTGTTCTCAGGCATGGTCAGGAGTCGATTTCAAGAAAAATGTTGATTGTTCACTAAGTAAAAAGCAGGTTTCGCGACCTGCTTTTTTTTGTGTTGATTTGCTGTGAAAAGTGTGAAAGATTTTACACACCCTGACAAAGCACAATGCAGTGAAAAAAAGTGCACGAAACATGTTGAAAAGTCCCTAAGTCTCTATTTATCAATGCATTGCTAGGTAAGTGTTGATAACCTTTTTTTCCCGTCTATCATATTGGCACTATATTTGAAATTGTATAAATGTACTCCATACGATAACCCCCTAAGTATGTGCGTGCAAGGTGTTTTATATTTAATGGGGGCCTGCAAAGACAGGCATTATGAAATTACAATTTTTACAGGGTACTTTGATGTTTACAAAAACACAAATTATGCGTTATCTGCTACTTTTCGTGATTCTTGGTAGTATTGAGATGCGTGCGGACTTCCCTCAATTACTGAAGATAAAAGCAAATTCCGGAAAGGCGGAATTATCTGATGTATTGGATTTTGGGAAAAAATACAGAATCACAGTCACAGGCGAGTATTCCATTTGGTCTGAGCAATTGGCTAATGGCCTTGATGCTGCTTATGTCTATGATGTTCCTTCTTCGGTATTGGAGAGAGATGCATGGCCTGCAGAGAGATATGTGAATACAACCACAACTCCTCCGGATACATTTCCGGGCTATAAGCTCCCTTTGTGGGTTGGCGATACCATGTCATTCCCATACAATCCTTTTCTAACACAGGACTTCCCTCTGTTCCAATTCAATCTTGGAAAATGGACAGGGTTCAGAATAAATGGCGAACCGATTGCAAAAACACCCTATCGCAATACGGATCATCAATATCAGTTCGAGAGAACAGGCGATGGTAAAGCATTGTCATTTGCCATTATTGATTCCATCTATGAGGTTAGTCCTGAGCCGGCACCAAAAGGTGATTATGCCAACAATTCCGGTGAATTACAGGTGCTGATTGAAGTTGTTGAGGATTATAA
>JBJTFZ010000122.1:0-3019 GCA_046093685.1 bacterium | reverse complement strand
TACGCATTATGGCCCTTCTGCTGGATTACCGGAAGTTCGCCAAGCGGTTGCGGATTATATCAAGAGAACAAGAGGCACAGAGTATTCACCAAATGAGATCGTGATAACTCCCGGTGCAAAACCAATTCTGTTTTATGGGATGATGGCTGTCATCGACAAAGGCGATGAAGTTATTTATCCAAATCCCGGATTCCCGATTTATGAGTCTGTGATCAATTTTTTAGAAGCAGTTCCTGTTCCACTTCCTCTCAAGGAAGAAAAAGAATTCAGATTCGACATTGCCGATCTTGAAGCTCGCATTACTCCCAAAACGAGAATGGTGATCATCAATACTCCCCAAAACCCAACGGGTGGTATTCTCACTAAAGAAGATTTGCAGGCCATCGCAGAATTGGCAGTCAAGCATGACTTCATCGTATTGAGTGATGAAATTTATTCACAGATAACCTATGATGGATTTGTGCATGAAACAATCACCCAATTCCCCGGAATGAAAGAACGAACGATTTTGCTTGATGGTTTTTCCAAAACATTTGCCATGACAGGCTGGCGCATGGGATATGGGTGCATGCCGGAGCACATCGCTCAAGTTGTTGCTAAATTGCAGACAAATTGCACCAGCTGCACAGCAAGTTATAATCAGATTGCCGGAATCGAAGCATTGTCCGAAAGAACAGATGCCAAGGCTGCTGAATTTGTGGGTGAATTCAAAAGAAGAAGGGATGTCATAGTCAATGCTCTGAATGTAATGCCCGGTGTGCGTTGCCATTCACCCAAAGGAGCATTTTATGTCTATCCCAATATTGAGGGAACCGGTATGACTTCACAAGAATTTGCTGACTTCTCTTTGTATGAAGCAGGGGTTGCTTGTTTGAGCGGCACCGCTTTTGGAAGCAATGGAGAGGGTTTCGTGAGATTCTCTTATGCAAATTCTGTTGAGAACATCGAAGAAGCAATGCGCAGATTATCCGAAGCATTGTCTAAACGAATCTGACTTTAATGAATACTCAAGGCGTCCATGTGGCGCCTTTTTTTTGTATGGACAATCAAAAAACACAAGATGATTCACCATTTGGAATGCTCAATGAAGAAAGAGCAGGGAAGATTCATGCCTGTGTTTCACGAAGACAACCAACACTCACAATCGTGCTTGAAAATGTGCATGACCCCCACAATGTCTCTGCGGTTCTTAGAACATGTGATGCGGTTGGAGTTCTAGATGTCCATTTGGTGTATCATTCGGGACAAAAATTCCCCGAGCTAGGAGAGAAAAGTTCGGCCAGTGCAAGAAAATGGGTCTTGACACATAAGCATTCAAGCATTGATGATTGCTTTGGAGTTTTGAGATCCGAAGGAAAAAACATTTTTACGACGGCAATGGGTAATGAATCCCGATCCGTGTATGAAGTTGATTTTACTATTCCTATTGCTATTGTATTTGGTAATGAGCATGCCGGTGTATCTGATGAAGCTATTGCGAAGGCTGACGGAAATGTACTCATTCCTCAAGTTGGGATGATTCAAAGTTTGAATATTTCCGTTGCATGTGCCGTAACCTTATACGAAGCTTTTCGTCAAAGGATGAAAATAGGCATGTATGATGATGTTCAAATGAGTCAGGACATGCTTAAGCACTATCTGAATCTATTTGCAATCAAATAAGGAGTTGATATCATGGAAGGAATTGAATATACCATAGCCAGTCCTTTGAAGCGAGTTCTTGCATATATCATAGACTCAATGTTTATGTCTATCGCATCAATCATCATTCTTTTTGTGATTGGCCAGGGAGATGGACTTTCTGCCATTGCAGAGTATTCAGGAGGAGATGTAAACCAAATAGTTGAAAAGATTTTACCGGTGGTCCAAATTCTGACAGGAATACAACTCTTCGTTGGAATCTTGTATTTCGGGGTTTTTCAGGCTTTGTCAAACGGGGCTAGTTTAGGCAAAAAACTACTTCACATCCGAATTGTGTGTATCGATGGGTCGGAGTTTTCGGTTATCAACGGTGTCTTGCGTTATGTGGTCAATGCCATTTCAATGCAATTATGTTTTCTGTTGGGGCTTGTGATGTTTTTTACGACCTATAAACAAGCACTTCATGATCTTGTGGTAAAGACAACAGTGGTCGATGAATAAGCCTGTCATGTTTGAAAGTAGGCGAATGCGGCTTGCAATAGCACTCTTTTCGGTGCCTGTCGGCATATTGATGATTGCAGCTATAATCTTGAATTTCCCCCCGGAAAAGTATCTGTATCTGCCATGTTTGTTCAATATGACAACCGGTTTGCATTGTCCGGGATGTGGATCCACAAGAGCCGTATCATCAATTCTTCATGGCGAGATTGCTTTGGCTTTGAAAAATAATCTACTCATCCTATTGTGGGGTCCATATTTGGCATATCGTGCTTTGCAAGGAATTCGATCTTGGATTGAAAGAGAGAGGGCATTCATCTGGGAGCCACCCAAAGAAGCAATAGTAGGTTTTCTCATTCTCACATTGGCTTATACAATACTAAGAAATCTACCCATTGAATCACTTTCCGCATTGTTGGCTCCGGTTGCTCATTAGTAATCAGAACAATGGAGAAGAATATCAACAAGCCTTTCCAGACCTTGTTTATCTTCCAAATCAAATCTTGAAAGTTGGGGACTATCAATATCCAAAACACCCAATACTTGATTGTCCTTCATGAGGGGAATAACGATCTCTGATTGAGAATCCACATCGCAAGCAATATGTCCGGGAAAGTTATTCACATTATCCACAATCATTGTTTTTCGATGTTGAACTGCTGTTCCGCATACCCCTTTACCTATTCCAATACGAACACAAGCGGGTTTGCCCTGAAAAGGCCCAAGTACCAATTCTTCGGTTTTTATAAGATAAAAACCACACCAATTGATATTTTTAAGGCTAAAATAGAGTAAAGAAGCCATGTTGGCCATATTTGGAAGAAATTCCCGTTCATCACCCAGAAGGGCAAAGAGGGTTTTCTCTAACTCTATGTAAAAC
>JBJTFZ010000121.1:0-3759 GCA_046093685.1 bacterium | reverse complement strand
GTGCGGGTAAATCAACATTATCTCAATTGTTTCTTGGTGTGATGGAAACTTCCATGGGAACGATTTTGATCGATGATGTTGATGTCCGTAGGCTCGATCTTGCAAGCATCAGAAAAAATATCGGACTCGTTTTTCCTCATGATGAGATTTTTGATGGTACCGTATGGGATAATATAACGCTCGGAAGGGAATGGGTTACAGGCCGAGATGTAATGAAAGCGATACGGCTCACGCGATTGGATGATGAATTTCTTCGATTCCCGAAGGGACTTCATACAAAAGTATTGTCTCATGGCAGAAATCTCTCCACTGGTCAAATACGCAGATTAATGATAGCACGAGCCATTGTACACAAACCAAGGCTATTGATTTTGGATGAAGCATTCACAGGCATTGAAGAACACATGAAACTTTCAATCATCAAGGACTTGTATTCACAGGAATATGATTGGACGGTTCTATCCATTACACATGATCCTGAGGTATTGATGTGTTCAGACTATGTATATGTACTCGATAATGGAATCATAGCTGAAGAGGGGTCACCTGAAGATTTGTCTTCGAAACAAAATTCTGTGCTTTCCTCAATGTTTCCCGATTTGTCTGTTCACATCAGTGCCCAAAAAATGTCTCACAATTCAAAGGGAGGCAATTGATATGGATTACAGTAAAAAACAAGGAGTCACAGTTCCTTTTAGAGAAAGCAAATCAGGATTCATTGCTTCCGATGCCATATCTGCTGTTAGATCACCAAACTCTCTCAGAATGATGGCATATATCATAAGTGGTATTTTGATTTTGACCACTCTGATTCTTACCTATGTTCCATGGGTTCAAACAGTTGCTGGTAAAGGGCAAGTCACTGCGCTTATTCCGGGACAAAGGCCACAAAATATCAATGCTCAGATTACCGGTAGATTGGTAAGATGGCATGTTCAAGAAGGTCAGCATGTAGAGGAAGGTGATACGATTGCAATCCTTCAGGACATCGATGCAAAATTTTTGGATAGCGCTTTATTGGAAAATCAAGAAGCGCAATTGATGGCTATAGAGAATAGAAGAAACAGTATCATGTCACAATTATCTGCTTTGCGTCAACAAATTTCAGCTGAATCATCCGCCAGGGAAGCAAGTGTGAAATCTTCTTTGGAAAAAGTACAACAAGCAAAGCAAAAAAGAATTGCCACCGAGGAAAGAATCAAACAAAACACCTTGGATCTTTCAGTTGCCAAACAACGATTCCAAGACAGAAAAACACTATTCGACAAAGGTTTGCTTTCTCAAAGACAATTTGAAAATGCCCAAATGGAATTGCAAAGAGCTGAAGTAGGATATAATAGTCAGATTGCCGAGGTGGAAGGAGCAAGAAGGGCTGAAAACGAAGCTTTGGAAAATGTCAAGAACAAAGAATCTGAAGGTACTTCAAAAATCGTGAAGGCGATGGCTGATGAATCAAAAGCATTGGAAACAGTTGCATCCATTGATAATTCTTTGTTCAAGGGTAGATCAGAGATGAATGCCATGTTTTCCCGAAGAAGTGCCTCGATTGTTCGGGCTCCAAGCAGAGGCAAAATTGTTCGGCTATATACGATTGGAGCCGGTGAGACGGTAAAACAAGGAGAAAAATTGGCAATTCTTGCTCCTGAAATGCTTACTCCGGCCGTTGAATTAACAATATCCGGTAATGATGCACCATTACTCAGCAAAGGTCGAAAAGTACGAGTTCAATTTGATGGATTTCCTGCATTCATCATTCGTGGCTGGCCCGGTGCTTCCGTTGGCACATTCGGTGGTGTGATTTCCGTGATTGATGCAATTGAAGATGAATCATTTGGTGGACAGTTTCGAATCATTGTAAAACCGGATCCTGATGATGAACCTTGGCCATCTTCTGAATACCTCCGACCGGGAACCCAAGCATCCGGTTGGATGCAATTGAATGTGGTATCACTTGGTTGGGAAATCTGGCGACAATTGAATGGATTTCCACCAAGTGTTAAAAAACCGTCGAATGCCACATATTCAAAAGAAGTGAAAGAAGCGGATGCGGAGAAAGAATGAGAATTTCACACATGTTAGTCCTTTTGTGTGTGCTAATAAGTAACACGCTTGTTCTTCCTGCACAATCAAATGATATTTCTGCGATTGATACTTTGTCTTTGGATGAAGTATTGGCTATTGTCAATGCGAATCATCCCAAACTTTTGGAAATACGCCTTGGACGAAATGCCGCTGATGCCCAATTGCTTCGCGCATGGTCCGGACTTGATCCTCAAATTAATGCTGACTTCGGTGGAAAGAATGAGAATGAGTCATTCAAATCTCAAACTTCAACCGCCACTATGGAAGTACCACTGTACTGGGGTCCAAAATTTATCGCAGGATGGCGTAGAAACTTGGGATTGTTTGATGAAGATATCAATACTCAAGTATCAGGAGAGGTGTCATTTGGCGTTTTGCTTCCTTTATGGCGAAATATCCTCATCGATAAAAACCGTGCATCAATTTTGAAAGCGGAACAAATACCAACGATAGCCGAAGCTGAAATCCTTGCTACACGAAATGAATTATTCATGAAGGTTTCAGAAAAGTATTGGGATTGGTCAGGTTCACTGGCAAAGCTGTCTATTGCCCGTGACTTACTATCCATTGCTGAATTTCGATTGAAGGGTATAACAGCTGAATTGAACAGTGGTGAGAGAGCCAGAATAGACAGCATTGAAATGTCTCAAGAAATACAAAGGAGAAAAGGGGCTTTCTTCAAAGCAAGAAGAGAGCTTGAAAAATCCCAAATAGCATTGTCAGTATTTCTCTGGAACAATAATGGGACCCCGGCATCCATCCCGGGTGGTGTCGTCCCGAATAATCCAAATGAGGTCTTCCGTTTGGATTCCAATGTTTTTCTTCAAGACAAATTACAAGCATTGGCGAAAAGACCAGAATTATCGAGAAACTCCGCCGAGCAGAATCAGGCAGAGGTCGATATTCGTTTTGCAAGAGAACAACAAAAACCAGACATTTCTCTGAAAGTGATGCCATATTCATCCGTACAAACGCTAGACGGCTCGGTGCCAGATTATAAAATTGGCATTCAAGCCGATATGCCGCTCCTCTTTAGAGATGCTCGAGGGCAAACTGCACTGGCAGAAATCAAACAACAAACATTGACCTTCAAAAGAAATGCATTGGAGCGAGAAATATCTGCATCGGTGGATGATGCAGCTTCGGAATTGATAGCAACTTATGAACAAGCCTTGGCAGCAAAAGATGAATTGTCAGCCGCAAAGCAGATGGAGGAAGCGGAGAGGGAGTTTTATGATCGTGGAGAGGGAAATTTATTCACCGTCAATTTTCGGGAACGCTTCACGGTGGAGTCAGCTTCAAGGGAAATCGATGCGAGAATGAATTTCAGAAAAGCAGTAGCATACTATTTGTGGTCTGTTGCAGGCTATTGAAAACAGTTTAAATGTTTCTGAACTGTTTATATGATTGAATTTCTCGAGCGAGTCGTTTGAATATTGCCGTCATCACCGCTGCATCATCGATATATCCAATGATCGGAATATAATCAGGGGTAAGATCAGAAGGAAGGAGGAAATACATCAAGCCTGCAATCAATAATGTTTTGGTTTTCCATGAAAGAGTATATTCATTGTCTTTCAACATGCGAAATGCCAATTTTACGGACTGCAGAAGCTCTTTCACACCTGATTGTTTGCCCTTTTCCAATGCATCGACTTTTGTTCCCACTTCTTCAAG
>JBJTFZ010000120.1:0-16531 GCA_046093685.1 bacterium | reverse complement strand
ACCGTCACCGCTTCCATTTCTTCAACACCTGATGCGATGAATACCAATACCGTTGAATGATGTTCTACCATTGTTTCCTCTTGCTGCTTTGGGAGATATGGAAAAAGGATGTCCCATTCTTGAAACATCCTTTGTTTTCATCGATCAATCATGTTACTGAGTCAAAATCAATTGATTTCGCGTGGCTTCTTTTCCGTGAACGACATTCAATGAGAAGAATTCGCGACTTGGTTTTGCTCTTTGCTAGAATTCGCTTCTGAATTTCTTCAAGAATCCTTTGACCGGCCATGCAGCGCCTTCACCCAATGCACAGATGGTATTGCCTTCAATATTTGAAGCAACACTGAACAACAAATCCACATCATGTGTTGTGGCTTCGCCTTTCACCATACGCTTCAAAATCTTTTCCATCCAACCGCAACCTTCACGGCAGGGAGTGCATTGTCCGCATGATTCATGATGATAGAAATGAGCGAGACGAAGCAGAACTTTCACGAGATCCGTGTCTTCGTCCATCACCATCACTCCGGCTGTTCCAATATAGGAACCGAACTCTTTGAGTGATTCATTATCCATCAATACACGGTCAACTTCATCGGGATGAATCGGAGGCATGGAGCTTCCACCTGGAATGATCGCTTTGATTTTCTTGCCACCGGGGATTCCGCCACCGATATCATACAGTAATTCTTTCAGTGGAATGCCTGTCGGTAATTCATATACGCCCGGCTTATTGATGTGACCTGAAAGACCAAAAAGCAGAGTTCCTGTATGCTTGGCTGCACCAATCTTGCTATAAGCTTCTCCACCCATTGCAAAGATCGGTGGCACGGTAGCGAGCGTCTCAACATTATTGATTGTTGTTGGGCAACCCCATAGACCCTTATTTGCCGGGAATGGAGGTTTGAAGCGAGGATATGCTCGCTCTCCTTCGAGTGAATTCATTAGTGATGTTTCTTCTCCGCATACATAAGCTCCGGCACCTTTGTGGACTACAATGTCCATGCTGAAGGTAGAGCCGAATGCGGATTTCATTCCATCGCCGATGAAGCCCTTCGCATATGCTTCTTTGACGGCATCTTCCATGCAGCGAACCCACTTGTGATATTCGCCACGAATGTAAATGAATGCTTTCGTTATACCCATCGCATATCCGGCGATCAAAATGCCTTCAATCAATTGATGGGGGTTATACTCGAGGATTTGTCTGTCTTTGAATGAACCGGGCTCCGATTCATCTCCATTGATGGCCAAATACTTTGGTTTGTCATTGGACTTGGGCATGAAGCTCCATTTCATACCCGTGGAGAAACATGCTCCACCACGACCACGAAGACCGGATGTTTTCACCTCATTGATGACTTCATCTGGTGACAATTTCGAAAGCACTGTGCGGATCTGTTCATATCCGCCATTTGCTGTGTACACATCGATCTTGTGCAGATCTTTTATCTGGGGTATGACAAGATGGGGAGTGGTATACATGTATTTTGGACCTTCAAACATCAAGGAAAAAACAATGAACAAATATAGTGTTTTTTGATGAGCCGCAGGAGCATGAGGATAAGTCTGAGATTAAGGAAAAAGTTTCCTTAGCGATCATATTCAATGTGGATAATCTTGTATTTCCCATAGGAAAAATCACCCTTGGGGAGATTCCACACGAATTCAACGGTACTAGGAATTCTCATGCCGTCAAAAACAGCATGATCCGAGCAATTCAATGTGAATGTAGCTTTTTCAAAAGAACTTCTGAAGTCTCTGTATTTATCCTCTGTGACTATGCGGATGACATCATGGTTCTCATTGAATTCAAATATGGCTGATATATGAATGGAGCCATAATGCAAAACAGCTTCTGCTCTGTGATCATCAATTGGATTCCATCGCAAGAGATTGCTTGGAAGCAAAGCTGTAGGAAACCATATTGATTCCATCAGATAGCGCGTCAAAAGAGAGGTGTCTGCTTCATGTCCGGAAGGATTGAGCAATGTGAAAAGCCCCAAAAACTTTACTGAGCCAAATCCTTTCCCATTCAATAATTCAAGCCAAGCAATCTTGGAAGGAATGATGCTTCCACCGAAGCGAGCTTTCCAAATGAAACCGGGTTTGGTGGCAAGATAATGTCCGTCCGCCCTTGAGGGCGACCATTCGCCATCGGGGGAGGTCCTGAATTCACCAACTTGTTTTATGCGAGCAAAATGGATGAGTTGTTTTGAATCTCCCATTGCTTTTCGGAGATATGCGCGGACTGGTTCAGGGCATGATAGGATGGAACCTTCGATGGAGAATTGTGAAGTACTTCCTATCGATAATTCTCGGAGAATACGAATACCTTTCTTCACACTTCTGCGCACTTGCAATGTGACGAGCAAAGCGAGCGTGAGAAAACTGACAAAGATCCCCGTCAGGATCAAAATGAGCCGTAAGTCCATGTGCTTGTTACTTATAATTCACATTCAATTCCGGAAATGCCGGTTTGAGGAATTATTCCTGATCAGGATTTTTTGATGCAGGGTTCCTTTGCGCATTTCGAAGAGAGAGATCTTCCCTTTTGATGGGGAATGTAGATTTGGCAGACTGCACATCATCCCTGATGTCGCGTGCCTTTTCTCTCAATGTTTGCATGTGTTTGCGAAGGCGTACACCTGCCTCCTTATTGCGCGCATTGTAGAACTTGTCGAAGTCCTTTTCGAAGCTTTGCACAAGCTTCAGCAAATCCTGATAATGTTCTGTTGCCATGCTGTACCTCTTACAACAAATAATCAGCAGTAATATCGGTAAAAGTTTTCATCGAATAAAAGCGGAAATCATCCGGAGCCAATCTGTCATCAATCGTTATGCGTATGCGAATGAGATATTTGATCATGAGTCGTGACAATCTCGAGATTGGGCCTTTCGTAAGATATGCGGCCATATTGGGATGAACATGTAAATCAATCCCGAAATCCAACTGTTGACCCCGAAACATGCGAATCCAATGTTCAATTTCTTGGAAAATCAAAGAACGGGAAGGGATTCTTCCTGCTCCCTCGCATGTGGGGCATGTATCGGAAAGGCGTTCTGAGATTGCCTGGCGAATTCTTTGCCTTGTAATCTGCAATAAACCAAGTTGCGTGATTGGATAGACGACGGTTTTTGCTCTGTCTCTGAGCAATTCGCGTTTCATTTCATTGTAGATTTTTTTTCTGTTTTCTTCGAGTTGCATGTCTATGAAATCTATGATGATCATTCCGCCGATATCACGCAGTCTCAATTGTCTGGCGGCAACTCTCAATGCTTCCATGTTTGTTTTGAAAGCGATTTTCTCTTGTTCGGCTTCTCCGGCGGAGGATCTACCACTGTTGACGTCAATCACATGCAGAGCTTCTGTTTGATCAATCACGATCGAGCCACCGCTTGGAAGTCTGACCGTTCTTTCATAGGTCTCGCGTATTGATTTTTCTATTCCGAAATAGTCGAAAAGAGGCTTTCTTCCTTCGTACAAGGCAACTTTCGACTGCAAATCGGGGTCGGCAATGCCGAGATAATTCATTGTTTCTTTGTGTTGATGCATGGAGTCGAATACAACCCTTTGCACATCTTCGGAGAAAAGATCTCTGATGACGCTTCCGGCCAAACTTTTGTCACGATAGAGTAAAGACGGCGCCTTCGCTTTCATTACATTGGCTTCCATTTCCTTCCATTGCTCCATGAGCAATGCCCAGTCTCTTTGCAACTCTACTTCAGTTCTGTCTTCGGCTGCTGTTCGTATAATACAACCGATGCCTTCGGGGACGAATGTTTTGGCAATCGATCTCAAGCGCTTGCGTTCTTTGATTGAGGGTATCTTTTTGGAGACTCCCACCAATTGCTCAAATGGCAGAAGCACCATAAAACGACCGGGTAGTCCGATTTTGGTGGTAACTCTCACGCCCTTTGAGGAATAACCCTCTCTAACCACTTGAACGATAATGGTTTGCTTAGGCTGAAGATTGATGCTGATGGTGCCTGATCTTTTTGTGCTGAATGTTGGGAGAGGCTTTCCATTTCCATGCTTCTCCGGCATTTTTTTTAAACGCAGTGCAATCGCGGCTGAATCGGAAAGAGCAGGTTTTGCTTCAGCTTGAATGATTGATGCGGTTTGTTTTTGCAAGGATTCCATGAATGCTTTGAATCCACGGGGTTTTCCGACGGTGGGTTGATCCATTAACTCAGAAATCATTTCCTGAATATCTGGTTCGATGATGTCCGAAGCGGGAACCGGAAAGCCATGCGGCGGAGCGAAGTCCATGCGTATGAATCCTTTGTCATGCTTCCCCTTGGAACGAACAATCTCTTCTCCATCATCTTCATCATCCGTGCTGAAGGATTCTTCAAGCGAAGAATCAACATCGGAAAAATGCAGAAATGCACCTTGATTCAATCCTATGTCAACAAAAGCAGCGTTCATCCCTTGAATGATTTTCTCAACACGACCCATGTACACATTCCCCACATATCTTTCCTTTTCAGGAACTTCCACAAACAATTCAGCCAATTCACCCTGTTCGGTGATTGCTATTCTTGTTTCATTTAAAGTGGAGGATATTAAAATTTCTTTCTTCATTCAATCCTTTTGGCGCAATTACGCATTTCAATTCAAGCCATTCTATTGCTATGGCAAATTTAGGTAAAATTCGACAACGAATGTCTAAATTCCAAATCATTTCTCGGAAATTCCAACCGAATTACAATGAATGATGAAAAATATCGTCAGTTTGGCCTGTTTTTCGGCGAATTTAGCCGTAAATTTGTAAAAAAAAGGCCATAGGGCATATTTCACAAAGAGGTTCCCACAATGACTGAAGAACACAATACCGACTCACAGGAAGATGAATTTGATGGCAATTCAGAAGAAAACTCGGATTCCGGTGATTCTTTGATTGACAGTGTGATGCGTGAGCGTGATGATTTTCGTGAGCAATTACTCAGGAAATCGGCTGAATTTGAGAATTATCGCAAAAGAACCTTGAAGGAAAAACAGGATTTGATTGATTTTGCGAATGAGCATCTGATCATCAAAATGTTGCCTGTGGTGGATGACTTGCATACGGCTTTGCAGGCTGCAAAGCAATCAACCGATGCAGAAGGATTTTTGAAGGGTGTTGAAATGATTTATGCAAAGGCCATCAAAATATTCGAAGAGGCCGGTGTATTCCCAATTGAAACCGCCCCAGGTGAACCCTTTAATGTTGAAGTTCATGAGGCGCTTGCGCACATGCCCTCCAATGATGCTCCAGAAGGACATATTCTCCAGGAGATTCAGAGAGGATATACATTGAGAGAGAAAGTGATTAGACACACAAAAGTGGTTACTTCCGCCGGAAGTCCGGATTAATCCCCTAATGGAACAATAATGAGCAAAAGAGATTATTATGAAGTGCTCGGTTTGGGCAAGCAGGCAGGTGCCGATGAAATCAAATCGGCATATAGAAAACTTGCATTGCAATATCATCCAGATCGAAATCCGGACAATAAAGAAGCTGAAGAAAAATTCAAAGAAGCAACCGAAGCTTTCGAAGTATTGAGTGATGACAATAAACGCGCTCGATATGATCGATTTGGTCATGAAGGCATGAAAAGCGGTCAAGACTTCCACTCCTATCAGAACATGAATGATGTATTCAGCGTGTTCAATCAATTCTTTGGCGGTGGCGGAGGCAATTCTATTTTTGATGAATTCTTTGGTGGGGGGCAGCAAAGAAGATCTCCATCAATGGGGCAACCCGGACAAGACATGCGAGTTCGCATGCAATTGACATTGGAAGAAATTGCGACCGGTGTTTCAAAAACATTGAAAATCAAAAAATATTGCACTTGTGAATCTTGCGCTGGCACAGGAGCCAAAGGTGGATCCGGTCATGCAACCTGTTCCGCATGTAATGGCGCAGGTGAAGTGCGACAAATCTCTCGATCGATGTTCGGACAATTTGTGAACATAGCCCCATGTGCCAATTGCTCAGGAACCGGTAAAATCATCAAGGAATTATGCAGTGATTGCAATGGAGAAGGTCGCACAGCAGGGGAATCAACAGAAACCGTTGATATTCCGGCTGGCGTGAGTGAAGGTAATTATATACCACTTCGTGGAAAAGGCAATGCCGGAATGAGAGGCGGTCAGGCAGGGGATGTGCTTATCATGATTGAAGAAAAAGAACATCAGCATTTTATTCGTGAACAAGATGACATACTCTTCGAATTGGTGGTGAGTTTTCCGGAAGCCGCATTGGGAGCCAAAGTCGAGGTTCCTACATTATATGGTTTTGAAGATGTGACAATCAAACCCGGAACTCAGCCGGGAACAGTGATCACACTAAAGGAAAAAGGCATCAAACATTTGCAAGCAAGTGGTAGAGGGCATCAGCATGTGCATGTGAATGTTCATGTACCAACTTCATTGACAAGCGATGAAAAGTCCCTTTTGAAAACATTGGCCGAATTTGAACATGTGAACCCGCATAGAATACATGGTCAAGAACATTCTGCCAAAAGAACATCTTCTGCATTTTTTGATAAAATGAAAGGTGCATTCTCAGGCTAAAGTCATTCGATAATCGGGGGAGGACATTGTGAAGAACACATCATTGGCCGAACGATTGCGACAAATGATGCAATCGGCGTTTGGTCTGACAAGGCAAGAAGTAATTGTGCTGATCATTCTCATCAGCGGGGGACTTTGTGGTATGATCATCAGACGAACAGGGCCATTGACCATGAAAGGCATCAGTGCACAAGATGGCATGTCACGAGCGCATTTCATCATCGACAGTCTCATCGCCGAGGAAGAAAAGAGAGTTCAAAACATGCTCTTTGCTGATTCCACTCGTGATACCATCCCATCATTTCTTGATGCAGGAACCAGACCATCCTATCCTGCAAAACAAACAAAGCAACCCAAGATCATCAATATCAATACTGCAAGCCTGAATGAATTCATGCAATTGCCCGGCATTGGCCCTTCCACGGCAGAGAAAATCATCGCATATAGAAAACAGCAATCCTTTTCAGACATAGAGGACATCATGAATGTGAAGGGGATTGGAGAAAAGAAATTTGAAAAGATGAAACCATTTCTCAAAATTGGTTCCAAGGAAATCAATGCAAAGAATCGATGATGGTTTTCAATTCTTTGATTGCAATTTCAACTTCTTCGAGAGTGTTGTCTTTGCTGAATGAAAAACGGACTGCTGCTTTTGCTTCTTTGTCGCTCAAGCCAAGAGCTTTCAACACATGAGATGGTTGCTGACTCCCCGAAACACATGCTGAACCATTGGATACGGCGATGCCGGCCATGTCCATCAATTGAAGAATCGCCTCCCCATCACTGATATGTTCAAATGACACATTCAGGATTGAAGGCAAGCAATCAGAGTGTGATTCGGGAGTATTGATGCGAGCTTCAGGTATATTCTCCGCAATGCGAGTTCTCATTGCATGTTGCAAAGTCCGCATGTGAGAGTGCCTTGCTTCCAGCTCTTGCATTGCCTTTCTCACTGCAATCTGAAATCCCACGATCAATGCAGGCGATTCAGTACCTGCACGACGATTTCTTTCTTGTCCGCCACCATGCTGATGTGACTTGAAATCAATCCCTTTCCGAATGAACATTGCACCAATACCTTTCGGACCATGAATTTTATGGGCTGAGAGAGTCAAAAAATCCACCTGCAATTGTTGAATGTCAATGGGAATTTTCCCGAAACTCTGCACCGCATCCGTATGCAAGAAGGATGTTTCAGGCAAATACTGCTTGAATCGTTCAATTGGTTGAATCACACCCGTTTCATTGTTTGCATGCATGATGCTTACAAGTGTTTTGTCTGTGGGAATTTGTTCATGCCAATCATCCTTGACTTTGCCGATGGAATCTACATTCATCACTGTCAAAGGAAAGCCCTGAGAGGTAAGCCACTCCGCCGGATGTGAAACAGCATGATGTTCAATCGATGAAATGAGCAAAGAATCTGTTAAACCGGACTCTATACAACAACTCTTCAGAATCGCATTATTTGCTTCAGTGCCACCACTTGTAAATATCAATTCGGCCGGATGGGCATGTATGGCATGTGCTATCTCTTCCCTTGCTTCTTCAATTGCGACTCTGGATTGCCTTCCCAAAGCATAGGACGATGAAGGATTTCCATAAAAATCACGCAACCAAGGCAACATTGCCTCTAAAATTTCTACATCAATGTTGGTGGTGGCGGAATTATCAAGGTAGATCATGAAAATCAACAAATGTGGATAACTTATTCACAGAGCAGGATATGCGCAAAACTATGGAATTATGTGGAAAAACTCATAGAGTGAGTAGTTTCAAACAATTACGGTATGTTGATAACTTTTTTGATTGAAGCGGTTAGGAAATGGCTTCATGCATTGTCTTATTCATGGCCGGGGACGATTCGGAGGCATTCCGATTCGAAAAATTCTTTGCCGATGGGGTAGTTAATCAATATATTGCGTTTCAGTGACGAAGAACCTCTTGTTCTTTAATAAGAATTATCCACATTTTTCATACGGAGTATACCATGAGAACCAAAAACATGATCATGGCATTTGTTTTGAGTGCATTCATTGCTGCCCCTGTCATGATGACAGCTGACTGTGGAACAAAATCCAAAGCAGAATGCGCGAAAGAAGCTTCTAAAGAAGACGGTATGGCTTGCTGCAAGAAGAAAATGGGTTCAAAAGAAGCAAAGAGCGACAATTGCTCAAAGTCTTCTGCAGACAATACAACCAAAAAAGAAGTTGCGCCAAAATTCTAATAATTGAAGGCGATGTATTGCATCATCGAGATGCACGAATACTGAGAATAAGCCTTGTGAATGACTCACAGGGCTTATATCATCAATAATGATAAATTTTAAATCGAACAAGTGACCGATCATTTCGCCATTTGTTTCATTGTATACCTGTCTTAGGTCTTCAATCGGAGTCAAGATATGTCTAAAGGCGGCGCCGGCAAGGTTTATTTCGTTCTCTATCTTGCAGTTATTTTGGAGCTTCTCATCATCATCGTTGAACGTGATGAAGCTGAGGAGCATCTAGTTAAGAAGCAACAAGAGTCAATGCGAATTGTAGAAAGCATTTTGACGCAATTGCAGTCGGGTGCCGGTACGGAAGGTATCAATACCAGACCTCAGGATGCTATTGTCTTGTCCGAAAAACTCCCTGAAGAGCAAAGAAAGTATTTCAAGAAATTCCGTACATATTATATCGAAGTAGGTGTCACAGATGTGGCATCTGCATTGAATATGGATGGAATGGATGATGCCCAGAAAAAAGAGAAAATCGAAACATTGAAAAAATTGGCCAATGTGCAGGAATTGCAATACGAGGTGTATTTTCATCCAAGTAAAGAAGTGGATGTTCCTCCTTCGCCTCCTGCATCAGAATTCAAGAAAGTTCAGTCATCTCCTCAATCGGGGATGAGGCTCGCGAATCCTCCGAATGCAACTTCCACTGAAACATGGGAATTGCAGGCCACTCGCAAATTGGAATTGAACACAAAATCCATGAAGGATTTCAAAGATCCTTCATATGGTGAGTCATCCATCAAAACCGGTGACATTGCCCAATTTGCTCCACCGGATTCAGCGCGAGTGAATCGAATCTTCGGATATTCCGTAGAAAAGACAGACAGACTGCGTCAATCCAACAATGGCAAGTTGACAAAGCGTGCCTTCGTGTGCAATTTTCAACCCCCGAGCAAACCGGGTTGGTATAAGTTGCGCTTCAGCTCGCAGACAAATCGTATCATGGGTATTTCTGCTGAACAGAAATTCAATTCATTGAAAGATGATCAAAAGGTGAATATCGGAACAGTTCAGTTGAAAGTGAAGGATTTGAGAAGCGTACAACGCCAATTGTCCGATCAATTGTCAGGAACCGGTATCCCTTCTGCAGATGCATTTGCGAATGGTTCATTGGACATCGATAAGTTCAATGATCAATTGGAATCAGCAAAGAAGAAAGTAATCGATGGTGGTGGAGACAAAGTTGCTCAAAACACAAGTCGTATTGACTTATTCGGCTATATCGCCAAACTTTTGTCACCCGGAAGATATACCACTTTCGATCAAAACAAAGGTAGCATTGAGATTGACATCTTTGTTCAGCAGCCTGAGATTGAACAAGAAGATCCCATCATCACTTGGGATGACAATGGCCAATTGTATTCATTTGACAAAGCCGGAAAATATGTGGCCACATTTGTTGCGAATTTGTATGATAAAGCAACGCCTTCGATTCAGTTCAATGGTTCCACTTCAGGTGTTTCGGTGACGAAGGTTGGTCCTACAAGTACGAATGGAAAGGCAGGACGATATAAAGTTGAAATCAATCGTGATTTGGCACCCGGTGAATATAAGATGACAGCTTCGCTTTCTTCTGCCGGAAAGACCGTAGTTGAAGAATTGAACTTGAAAATCTTTGCAACCGGATTGGCAACTGTCAAGACCGAAGAAGGCGAGGATGTACGGAATGAAGAGGAAATCACCGGATTGGTAAAATCATTGTCCAAAGGTGATGCGGTTGAATTCACCGCCGTTCCAAATTCAGGAAGCACAATTCCCGGAAGCCAATTCAGAACCATCATCGAAGGTACAACGAAAAAAGCTCCTGTTGTTGGTTTGCAGGTTGGTGCAAATGACGGATATAATATTCCTATAGATGCAGATCGTGTGAGTGTCCGTATTGTGTGGCAAGACCCCAAGGATCAGTCCATACAAGTCCAAATCTTCCCGACCGATGGATCGAGTGCTGTTGAAGCGCAACCAGGGCCAAAGCGTCCGCGCATCGTATGCGGAGATGCATCAAGAATCACTGATGCCAAGACACCGATCTTCTATGTGAATGTCGAAATCAAGGCTCCTTCATACACCGATATTACAGCATCCATCAAAGGTGTGAAATTTGAAGTGAAGGAACAGAATATCAAAGGATATAAAGTAGTACCTGTTGGTGAACCAAAACTCACCAGTGGTAAATGGACCCAGAGTTACAGACTTGACGGTAAACTTCCAATACCGCGAGGAACCGGTGGTTCAATCAAGATACAAGCCAAGGCTGCTGCTCAGTTGCCAAATGGAGAAACATCTCCTGAAGCAACAAAGTCTTGCAAGTTTAACATCGTATTTTAATTTTTTTTCATGCTATCCCCCACGTAATCCCGGAGAAAGCAGATAATGAGTTCAAGATTTGTACGACCAATGGCAATGCTTCCCATATATTGCCTCATGGTTTTTGCTGCAGTGCAAATGCATGCGCAACAGACTGCGCAGATCCGATCAATCCTCGGAAAATTTAAGAGTTATCGATACTCTAATGTATTTCTGTTCCAAGTTGACGACCCAACTGTGACAGCAATCAATCCTCTATTGGGTGTTCCCGAGCCAAAAGCGAATGCCGCTGCAAATAGATCAAAGAAAAAGGAAGCCATCCAAGAAGCCATCGATGAAGGAGAGGCAGATGTTGCCAATTTCTTGAAGACGAATGGCGGTGGTAACATGAACAATGATGATAGAGAATATGAGAAATACTATCGTCTCTATACCAAGTGGCAAGATGAATTGTTCAGCAGGGCATATGTAGTGACCACTCGTTTCCGTACGGGCGAACCATTTGAAATCATTGGTTTGCTTACATCTGGAAACAAAGAAATGGTCGCTAAGATTGATGAAATCATCGATCCGCCAAAAGGTATTTTTCTAGCGAATGATCTTCAAAAGGTTAGCTCTCCCGACACATTGGGAATAGCAAAAACACTTTATGAATATCTTGAAAGAAAAATTCTTCAAAATGATGCGGAAAACATCACTGCTGAAGCTCAAGGAATTGGTGCAGACGCAACATTTCTCCCGCAGAAATATGGCACCACCTATCCAATCAATGAAGATGATATTCAGCAATATCTTCGTATCACCGATGGTCAACCACAAGAATACGATTCACCAAATGAATTAACCATTGGTTTATTCGATCTTATCCGTTTCCGCCATTATGGGAAACTCGAAGAATTTGATGAAGAAGGCAATTTGATACCTGAAGAAGGCGAGGGTGATTCCACCGTCAAACGAGTTTACAACAAACACCTTCCTTTATACGGAGTGGAGTTGCGTTATGGCATGCCGGAAATAAACTATCCTTCATTGTGGAGTGAGCGCATGACATTGAATGTCATGTGGCAATCAAACAAATTCGGTATCATTCTTCCAACCAATGGTTGGTCTTCACTTGCACAGGATGTTTTCAGTGCTCAAAGAAAATTGACTCATGCAGGCCTCGGAATTTACGGTTCACTTGATTTCCCGATCAAGCTCGTGAATCAGGGTGGTGTGTTTAATATCAATGGAAGTTATGTATTCGGTCCGGCTGCTGTCAATCCGATAGCAACCGAGTTCATTTTCGCAGGTCGCACTGCCAATGGTGCTTCTGATTCTGCATCCTATCGCACTTTGGACTTGAGTTATTTACCAAGATTCCATGCACAGGCGCATTATTCATTTGCCGTTGATATTGACAGAACAGCTTTCTTCCGTTTCAAGCTCGGCGCAACAATGTATGTAATCCAGCGTTTTGCCGAATTGGAACAACAAAATGGGAATGACAATAATGGTCGACCCGTTTATGAAAAGAAGAATCGCCAAGTCGACATGTATTCTTACAATGATTTGACCGTTCTCAATAGATTCGATCAATTGAAAGCCGCTGCAATGAGCGGATTGAAAGGTTCTGAAGTCGTTGCCGGACTTTCCGGTAGAATTGAATTCATGAATAGAACTCGCACTGTGCCTTGGGGAGCATCCATGCAATTTTTTGATGGTTGCATTTCCGGTGATGTTTGGGCTCAAGTGCCTGTTGTCAATGGATTTGACTTACGCTTCCAAGCACAGTATTTTCAAGCTGCGCTTCGTGACCCAAAACCATGGGAAGAACAAACAATTGTATTGCCATCACTTCAGATGCTTTTCAATTTTTAATTCCCGTATACTCTTTGGCAATTTGCCATCGACATTTGATTTGATTATTACATGATATAAATGGTGATGAAAACCATGATTAAACAACGATACTTGCATCTTTTCCTCCTGTGCATCATCATGATGGGCGGTCTTGGAACAATGACGGCACAAGCACAAACCAGTGATTCGCTTGCTTTGGCAAGTTTGAAATCAGTTGACCCCGGCTTATTGCCATATTTCCCCCGTTGGAGCGTATGCGAGCCGAATTTGCAATTGCAAATTTTTCAAGTGTTCAAGTTGGATGGCAGACCTGCTGAAAATCTTGACATGAGAAATATCCTCATTACATCCGCTCCGCTGAAGGATCCAAAAAATCCTGATTTCAACATATTGCTTGTTGAATGTGGAAGAGAAAAGATGACTGCCGACCAAGTTGATTCAAAGTTGAAGACACTTGTGTCAACATTGGTTAACCCCAAAAGACCATATTGCTACAATGATGTTCCTGTTGCCTCTGCACCATAACAAGCGCAGATTGAAGCAATCACGAATTATCTTGAAATGCCAACAAATACCACACATTCCTACTCATTGTCTGCTTTTGAGCAAACATTGAAAATTGGAAAGGAAGATGGATATTGGATTCGCTCTGTGATTGGCACCGAAGGAGCAGGCTTGCCATTCATTTCTGCCGGCGAAGCAAAAGTCATGGTACAACATCCATTGTATGTCAATGAAGATGTTGAGACACGCAAAGCAATTCCAAATCTCTTACACTTCCATATCGGGATGGGATATCGTTTACAAGATACTTCAAACGGTGCATTGAATTTCTTGCCTCAACGCAGAATGAATGCAGGATATGGAGGTAAAGGAATTTTTGGTTTTGATTTTCATGCTCCATTCCAACCAAACTTCGGTATTACTTTCCATGTGGAAGTACCATTGCAGGGAATTGACACACTCAAAACCATCGAGCGTGCCACTTATGCAGCATATTTCAAGAATAATCCATTGAGTCCTCGCGATCCACTTGTTGTTGCACCATTGCTGAGAATCACCGGAAATACCGGTCTGTTTTATAATTGGTGGCTCGATCCTGAGAATCCGGAAAATTATGTACGATTCGATTTGGGTATCAACTATACCGAAGTGCGTGAAGTTGCGGTTAATAGACTTGGAAATGACTCCGGTCCATTTGTGTTGAATGATAAAGTAGATGGCTTGACATTTTATCATCCAACCGAATTCTTGGATTGGTTGTATGCAAAAGTTGAGTATCGCAATCAATCAACTTTCCCATTTGGTTTGAGCGCGCAATATTCCAATCAGACATTTCTTGGAAGACTCTATCTTCCTTTGCTTGGTCAATGGTTGTATTTGGATGCTCGCTATTCAATTCCATTGCGTAGTGAATCCAGACCATTTGATCAATCAGTTTTCATGATTTCACCTGTATTGCGTCTTAATATCTAAGGCACATACTCATAACAGTGTTCCCCCTGTGCAGGTGTTTATCTTGTCAGGGGGTTTCTTTTGTAAGACCACTCATACTTATGAAGTTCACCAAATCCATCATAGCATTCCTCTTCTTGATCTCGGTATCAAGCCTGCATGCACAAACTGATTCAGTGAAAGCACAGGCAAAACAAGCCGCGGAGTCCGCTCGTTTAAAAATGGGCGAGGGGAATATTCGCATGGCAATTCAAAACATAGACATTACGAAATTCCCTGAAGTGAAGTTGATTGTTGAAGCTGTGAAAGCCAATGGTACGGTATTGGACACCCTCAATCCAAAGGAATTTTCCGTCGTTGAAAACGGGGTGACCAAAAAGGTGATTTCCATCGAAAAGATTTCATTCAAGGAAAATATACCAATTGATTTTGTGTTTGTTTTGGATGTTACGGCAACCATGGGCACATATATCAATGCAATTCGAAACAACATTGAAAAATTCGTTGCAAATGTTTCAGGTAAGGGTATTGATTATCGTGTTGGTCTTGTACTCTTTTCCGATGTGGTGGAAAAAGTTTATAATCCTACCGACAATGTAAAAGATTTCAACAAATGGCTTACAGGGGTCTATGCCACAGGTGGTGGAGACGATAAAGAGAATGCGCTTGAAGCATTATCTGACATGTCCAAGATGAAATTCAGACCCGCAGCAAATAAAGTTGCGATCATCATAACTGATGCACCGTATCATCAAAAGGGTGAGCGAGGTCAAGGCCGTACGATGCAAAGCACGGAGTCTATCATTCAAACAATGAAAGACAATTCCATTCGATTATTTTCCATCGTACCGCCTGTTTTGCAGAATTATCGCACATTGACGGAGGGAACAAGAGGCTCGATGTTCGATATTTCAACACCATTTGCAACCATTCTTGATGAATATTCCACTCAGCTCACGAATCTCTTTGCAATAACATATCGTTCAGATAAATCCGCCATTCCCGATTCACTCAGTGTTGGAATCGTGGATCAAGAAAAAAGAGAAATAGTGAAGAAAATCATTCCAATCGTTGAGTTGGGTAGAAAGCTGATCATTGAAAATCTGCTCTTCCAAACAAATAGTTCAACCTTGCCTGACTCCGTATATGAATTGGAACTTCTCAAAGAATTTTTGTCGAATAGGCCCAAAGTCTCAGTAAGAATAGAAGGTCATACAGACTCTAGGGGAAGTAAAACCCTGAATCGCAAACTGTCCATAATGCGAGCCGAAGCAGTGCGCCAATATCTTATCAAGAAGGGCATTGATGCCAAGCGACTTGAATCTGAGGGGTTCGGTGATACAAAGCCGATTGCCAGTAATGCCACTGAGTTTGGTAGGAGACTCAATCGCAGAACAGAAGTCATCATCATAGGAAAATAATCACCACATGTGGGTGTATAATGATTGATGACATGCATCAACCAATCATAATCAGAAATTCAATACTGGCAGAGCATATCTCAGTATTTGAAAGTCATCTCAAGAAAACCACCAAACCCGGCACCGCTGAAACCTATTCTCGTTCACTCCGATGTTTTTTGTCATTTGTGATTCAAGATCGAAAGTTCAAGTTCAGAGTCAATGACATAGAGCGTTATGCATCATATCTTTCGCAGACAAAGAAATTTCAAGAATCTTCAATCGCAACCTACATAACTGCACTCCGAAAGTTTTGCAAGTTTCTAGTCGATTGCAAAATACTCCAGCGCAATCCGGCAAAGCAAGTGCATGTTTCATCAACATCGAATAAAAGTGAAGTGTCTTTTTTTCATCACTTTGAATTGACACTGTTGATTGATTCCATTGATTCGACAACAGTGCATGGATTACGAGACATTGCGATGATACTCACTTTGCTGGGATGTTCTTGCAGTGAACATGAATTGTCTAAAGCCACTCTTGAGAATATCATCAAGATCGATGGTAGTTTTTACTTACTCATCCCGAAGCGTAAAGGGCAAGGTTTGCATAGAGTGGCCATTCCAGCCCCGGCAGCAGAAGCACTGCAAGCTTATCTTAATGCAAGAAATCTTTCCAATAATATGCCTC
>JBJTFZ010000119.1:0-3067 GCA_046093685.1 bacterium | reverse complement strand
GCATAAGAGAGAATCATGTCCGGTTGAAAAGACATCTGTTTTTCTTGATGAGGTGTCAACCAATCACTATTATGAACATATCCTGTAATTCCCGTCTTCCTATCTGTAATAATGAATTGCGCAATACCTGATTTCTCGGTCAACATCACCCTCCATCCATATCTATAGCCTTGTTCGGTCCATAAATGATTTCCCGGATAGAGAGCATATCGAAATGGAAAAAGAATCTGAAAGGATATGTAGAGGGCAATCAATCCAGATCCTAAAGGATTCAATGAAAATGAATTTGTTTTATCCGATTCACCCTTGTTTTGTTTCGGAAACACAAATGACATACATTTTTCATGATATGATGTATGTAAAAACAAGGAAGCCATGAAAATCATGACAATAGGGAATACGCCAATTTGAAATAGAAGTCCTGTCAAAGAATGAAAAATGATCACCGATGCAAAAGCAAACAATCGCGTTTTTTTCATGATCAGAAAGATGATGATGAAGAGATCAAAGAACATTCCTGCCCATGAAAAGAGATACGGAGTATATTTAAAAGAAAATAAATGACCAATCAATGGAAGAGAGGAATGAGCCGGTAGCCATATCTTGAGCGGTAATGCCTGAAGTAGCCAATCTGAATTGATCTTTGCAATGCCGGCATAGACATAAATGATTGAGATTTGAAATAACAGTAAGACATGTGTCCAATAAGGGACGAAGTTGTTTTGCTTCACTCTTTTTGCATGTACATCCAATGATGCTATTGTAGCTGCAGGAAGAAAACATAACATGAATGAAAACAAACTGACGGCATAGTAGTGATTTAGATAAAATGATATATCCCATAATTCCACATATGTGAAGCTAAGGAACATGATGATGCTCATCATTCTGAATCTGTATCCGAGAATGACACAGATCGAAGAAATGATCAGTGCTGTGAAAGTGGTATACAGAACAGATATTGTTGGAGTGGAGAAGAACTCAAGTCCGAAATACGGAAAATGGAATAGTGGTTGAGCATATTGCATATCAATCCAACCAAGAGCGATGAATCTCAGAGTACTACACAATATGAGTGCACCCAATCCCATACGGAAATATGCAAGAGTGAATGCCGAAGCGGGAAGAAGAAGGAAGTGAACCAATCTATTCATGGCTTTACGGAATTAATCTCCGTCGCTACTTGAGTATGTAATGGAAATACCGAGCAAAGAAGACATTTCGCTTTTGAGAAATCGTGTATGTTTTGTCAATTCAATAAACACTTGTTCCAACTCAGCAGATTGTTTCTTAATCATGTCTTGAAGAGGTATTTGAGAGTTGAGATTAGCCAATTTCGAATCAATCATATTCCATTGTAATTCTGTGTCTGTTATCAATCGTGACCCATTTTCAACGGAGGCAAGATATTCTTTGAATCCTTTGGCTGAAAGAGAAGATAAAAGAGAAAGTCTCGCATAACCATACCAGAGGTTTTTGATTGCATCGTATTTTGCTTTAAGCAAAGTCGTGGAATACCCACTCAAATACCCCTCAACTTTTGTGGGTTCACTGGATGTTTGCCCTGCTCTTTTGCCCAATGGCAGACCTACATTATAATTTTTCAAAACCTCAAAATGATAGACAAAAGCATTGTACAGTTCTGATATTGAAGAACCGGCTTGAGCACCATCACTACTGATGAATGTATTACCATAATCACTTTGCCATAAGTTCAACACAGTTTCAATTCTCGAGAGAATATTCCTACTGAGTGCTTTAGCATAAGAAAGTTTGAATGGTTGATCTTTCACTGATTGTACAAAAGATGAAGAGTCCTTGAAAAGGAGATATTCGAGCGCATAGATTCCACGAGAATCTCTGTCGAAGTTTCGAAATGTGGAATCCATTGCATTGATATATGTATCTATTTTTAGGGTTGAAACGGGAAAGGTGCCTATATTTTGAAAAAGGGATCCATCACTCATTTGTGCAGGACCAAAATCAAAGATTAACACATATTGCCATGCAAATGCCATCTTGCGCCAATGAATTCGAAGTTCTAATGCTGATTGATCATTGGGATTCGCTGAGAATACTTGCAAAACTGAATCAAAACTTTTAGCAGCTTGGCGCATATCACCATACAATGGTATGATGGAATTTTTAGCGGTGAATTCCAGCATTGCTCTTCGATCATATGCATCGGTTGACAAACCGGAAGGTTCATCGCAGGCAGACAGCATCATGAGCAAACACATTGCAAGTATTATGTACAGTTTGTGTATCATTATTATTTTCTGTCTTGAGTAATTACCCAATTCACTTTGAAGTCATTTACTTCTTCATTAGTGAATCCATATACATTCTGAATTTTAGTAATCAGTTGCAATAAAGCAGGCGCATTCGTGAACGGGTCTTTGATAAATACAACGGGGTTTGTCCATTGAAGTAATGCGAGCAATTCATCTATCATTTCATCTGATATCAATTTTTCGGAAATACCTTTCATACCAAGGATAAAGCCAATGTTTTCCGAAACCGCATGGAGACCGGCAGCATTATCTTGTAATTGTGGATTCGTCATGGTGAACTTGGTATGTGCCGAGAAAGCATAATTGATAACGGTTGCCATGATGGCTTTTTCCCATGACCGTAATATCTTCTTTCTTTCTGACATTGATAGTTCCATGTGCGAACTCCCTGCAAGAACATGTCCCTGCATTTCCATCACAGCATGTTTAAATTCCTGATACAATCCTTTTCCATCATTCTTATCTCTACGGGCAGCATAAGCAGCGCTGAGGATGTCAGGTGCATTCAATGTAATATCACTGTTGGAAAAAGAAGGAGATGCTCCAAAAAGTGCAATGTATTTATGAATGCTCTCTTTTGTGATATCAAGTGATGTTGCCCTATGATAGAATAAGCCCATGAATGATGCTTTGTCGATGATTTGCTCTTGTTCCAATCCATGTTCATCAAACAAATATCCACCATACACTCCACCTTCATTAATGGTGTTAGTGAAGGGATCATAGATTTTTCCGGATGCTTTTGACAATTCACGCAAAGCATTTGGCAATAC
>JBJTFZ010000118.1:0-5401 GCA_046093685.1 bacterium | reverse complement strand
CCACTGGTGGCGTCAGTGCGTCCTATGCCATGCTTGGTGACCTTATCATTGCAGAACCCAAAGCACTCATCGGTTTTGCCGGACCTCGCGTTGTTGAGCAAACCATTCGCAAGAAACTCCCTGAAGGATTCCAACGTTCGGAATTTTTGCTCGAACATGGCTTCCTCGACATGATCGTGCATCGCAAAGACATGCGCGAAACTTTGCATTCCGTGTTGAGCATGCTGCTTGATAAGTAATCCACATATTGTGGATAGTATCTTGATATGATTTCAAGCGGTTTTTTGGGTGTTATTCACAGAATATTCCACATTCGATCATTCTTATTATGGGCATTCTCATTGCCACATTCATTATTCTTTTCTGGCTGGGGCATTGTGCATATATGCTCCTGCTGCTTGAATGGAATCCGATCTCAATCGGAATGTGGTTGCATGTGGCTGTGCAAATCTATGTAAGCGTCGGACTGTTTATCACTGCTCATGATGCCATGCATGGCACTGTGTCTGTACACAAAAGAGTGAATAATACTTTGGGGTGGATTGCATGTTTTTTGTTTGCCGGCATGAGTTATAAACGACTCATCAAGAATCACATGGCGCATCATACTTATCCCGGAACGGAACAAGATCCTGATTATGACATGTCCCAACATTATGTGATATGGTTCTTGCGTTTCATGGTTCGATATACGACCATCCCGCAATTGATCGTGATGGGGGTTTTGTTCAATCTCTTGAAATTCATCGCTCCTGAAATCAAGATCTGGATATTCTGGGTGCTCCCTTCAATGCTTGGTGCATTGCAACTGTTCACATTTGGTACATATATTCCGCATCGTACTCCCCATACACATGAGATGGAACCGCATAATGCGAGAACTCTCAAGAAGAATCATCTCTATGCAATGCTTACTTGTTATTTCTTCGGCTATCATCATGAGCATCATGCATCCCCACGCACTCCCTGGTGGAAACTGTATTCATTAAAATGATCAGAGTACATTCAGATGTGCTTCGGCCTGAGCCAGTATTTCTTCCTTGTTTTGCATTTTGTCCCAAACGGCATACATCATGCCAATGCGATTGTTCCCACCTAGCATTGCACGATTACGATGATAGAAGTGCCAGTATAAACTATTGAATGGGCATGCATCCTCACCAACTTTTTTCTTGGGGTCGAATGCGCAACCTTTACAATAATCACTCATGGAATTGATATAGGAGGCGCTGGACACATAAGGTTTTGTGCCGACGATTCCACCATCTGCGAATTGACTCATTCCGCGCGTATTCGGCATTTCCACCCATTCAATTGCATCCATATAGATTCCAAGATACCATGCATCCACTTCATCGGGATTGATGCCTGCAAGCAATGCATAATTCCCTGTGATCATGAGCCTTTGAATATGATGGGAATAGGCATGGTCAAGTGATTGCTTGATGGTCATGGACAAACAATGCATGGGAGTATCACCGGTCCAAAACCATGCAGGCAATTGACGAGTGTGATTGAATGCATTGAGGGTGGCATACTGTGGCATATACTCACGATAAATCCCACGCATATATTCTCTCCATCCAAGAATCTGGCGAACATATCCTTCAACTTGCTCGATGGAAATCAATTCGGGATTCTTATACATTGCATCTATCGCGGAAGTGATCACTTCCATCGGATGGAGCATTTTGGTATTGAGAGAAAAGGAAAGTCTGGAATGAAAGAGTGACCAAGAACGATTGGTCATGGCATCCTGATAGCGACCGAAATTTGAAAGCAGATGCTTATTGAAGAAATCCATCAATGTGAGAGATTCTTCTCGGTTTTTGGGCCATGGAAAATGACTTGCATCTACGGTTCCGATGGTGGTGATGTTCATGCGATCGAGCATTGAAGCAAGTTCAGTGACATCATGATCAAAGCTCAGCGGCTCCGGTATGTCAATCGTCTTTGGGATTGATTTACGATTTTCCTTGTCGAAATTCCATGCCCCTCCAATGGGATCAGTCCCATTCATCAATATCCCATGATGCTTTCTCATGAATCTGTAAAAGTTCTCCATGATGCGCGTCTTCTTCCCCTTGAAGACAGTGTTCCACAATGCATCATCACTCAAAAAATGTTCGCTCTGAACACATGTAGATGGAATCTCAAGCGATGCGCACATGGAATGCAATTCTTCTTGCAATCTCCACTCATCAGGTTCTTGATATTCAAATGAAGAAGCAGAATGCAATTTGATTTGTCGGAGACATTCCGTTGAAATCGACCCTTGATTTTGCTCATCATCAAGTTTTACATAGATGATGCGATGTCCTGCATGTTCCAATTCCTCAGCGAATGTTCTCATGGCTTGAAAAAAACCCAATACCTTTTGAACATGATGCTTCACATAGCTAGCTTCGCTTCGAACTTCCGCCAAGAGATACACCACATCATCCTGCACTTCTCGATACCAAGAATGATAATGTGATAATTGATCTCCGAGAATCAGACGGAGCGTCGGAGATTTAGGATTTGGAGGATTGGAATGCATGTACCATCCGAACTTTCATGGAACGAGGGGAGATTGAACCGGTTATCAACATGAGTCGATTGATGAGTCCATGAATGGCCAAAGATTTTCTTTTCATCATTGCTTTGTATGCATGCTCAGCGACTGTCTTGGAAGATGGAACAGGGAGCAATTTGAACAATGTGGCATTGTGCATGCCGGCTCTTTCTTGAAAGTTCGAATGTGTGGGGCCAGGACAATGCGCGGTAACGCTCACACCAAGATTGCGCAATTCAAAATTGAGGGCTTCGGAGAAACTCACCACAAATGCTTTGGTGGCATAATATACAGACATCAGCGGACCGGAATAGAATGCGGCAACCGATGCGATATTGAGAATGCGGCCTTTGGATGCAATGAGATCATCCATGAAAAGGCGCGACAAAGACATCAGTGAAGAGCAATTCAATTCAATCATGCGATGCAGCATGTCCTCTTCCATGTCTTTGAACTCACCCAATAAACCAAATCCTGCATTATTGACCAGACAATCAATGGTAAGATCGCGCTCTTTGATTGCTTTGTGCAAAGTGATTGCCGATCTTGAATCCGAAAGATCACATGGAATGACATGCACTTCAATTGCATGGCTTGAGCGCAATGTGTTCGCGAGTTCTTCCAATGCAAGAATATTGCGTGCGGAGAGTATCAAGTGATGTCCTTCACGAGCCATGATATGTGCAAGTTCCAAACCGATTCCGGAAGAAGCACCCGTGATGAGTGTATATCGCATGATTATTGCTTGAGTCGTGAAGAAAATACTTTCTTGAATTTGTCAACGTTTGGTTTGATGACAAATGCACAATACGGTTGATCACCATTCTGATTGAAATAATTCTGATGATAATCTTCAGCCGGATAGAATGTGGAGGCTTTCTCCAATGTTGTCACAATCGGATCGGAGAATGCTCCTGACTTGTCAATTTCTTGTTTATAGTATTCAGCTTCTTTTTTTTGTTCTTCTGAATAATAAAAAATGGCTGAACGATATTGTGTTCCCACATCATTGCCTTGTCTGTTCAGCGTTGTTGGATCATGTGTTTGCCAAAACACTTCGAGCAAGTCCTTGAATGAAAGGAATCTGGGATCATATACGATTCGACATACCTCTGCGTGCCCGGTGGTTCCCGAGCAGACTTCTTTGTAGGTTGGATCTTTTGTTTCGCCACCCATATATCCGCTTTCGACAGAATACACACCTTTCAAATCTTGAAAGATTGCTTCCACGCACCAAAAACAGCCTGCCCCGAAAGTGGCGACAGCGGTGGTATCGGTAAATTCCGGTTTGATTTCCATGTTTTCAATAGTATTGGTTTGAGTATTCGATTGCTCTGCTTTGCATGAGGCAAGAAGGCAAAAGAAGATGATGAATAATCTGACCATGATGATAGTTTTCCATACTTGAGTTGCAATAAAGTTGAAAACACCAAATGTGCTTCTCTCGTTCCTTGGATTGAATCATGCCATTATGCAATATGATCAGTTCTTCTTTCTTTGCTTTATCGCTTCAATGATGGCAGGCAAAATCGAAAGAAAAATTATGGCAAGAACCACGAGCGAGAAATTCTTTTTGACGACTTCTATCGTTCCAAAATAATATCCTGCCGTTATGAGAGAAACAATCCAGAGTATGCCGCCTGCAATGCTATAGGACAAAAAAGTGACATATCTCATGGATCCGATGCCTGCCACAAAGGGAGCGAATGTTCGTACGATTGGGATGAAACGGGCCATTACGATGGTCTTTGTGCCATATTCCGAATAGAAATTTTGGGTTTTTTCCAGATGAGATCTTTTGAAGATTTTTGAATCGGGATTTGAAAACACTTTATTCCCAATGGTTCTTCCCAAAGCATAATTCACATTGTCACCGGAGATCGCTGCTATCAAAAGTAGTGGAGCGATGATCAAAGGATTCAATGTTCCGCCTGCACATAATGCGCCGATGGCGAAGAGCAATGAATCACCGGGGAGAAATGGAGTGACCACCAAGCCTGTTTCACAAAACACAATGAGTGTGAGGATGGCATAGATCAAAGTCCCATAATGATTGGAAAGATCTGCCAAATGCTTGTCGAGGTGCAAGAAGATGTCTATGAGTGATGCAAAATCCATGAGTGTATTATGCTGATTGAAAAATGTCCACCAATGTAACGCCGAATGCCAAAGTTGTAAGATGAGTCAGTGTATGTTCTGCAATGATCTCTATGCGGTCATGTTCGGCAATGAATATTCCACCGGGTTTTAGAGCATTGTTTGCGATGATTGCTTCAGTGACGGGATTGAGCAAACGGGCTGCATAAGGTGGATCGCAAAAAATACAATCCCATTGCTTTGGCATATCATTCGGATAATTGTCCGATGAGATTCCTCTTAAAAATGCAACTGCATCAGAGACCGCTATGGGTGATTCATCCTTTGAAACACCGCATTTTTCCATAGTCTTTCGAATGGCTTCTGCAACCAGTGCATTTTTTTCGACAAATATGCATCGCTGAGCACCCCTGCTTATGGCTTCCAAACCGAGCGCGCCCGTTCCTGCACATAAGTCAAGAACTTCAACATGTGATTGTGTGAAGTCGATATGATGAGAAATCGCATTGAATATTGCTTGCCGCATGCGATCGGTTGTGGGGCGAACACCGTCATATTGGACGGGCCCGATACTTGCTCCCTTCAATCGACCGCTCGTGATCTGCATGATTATTCACGCGTGAGTTTTTTATACTTCAGGCGATGTGGTTGATCTGCCGATGTGCCGAGTCTCTCATGGAGATTTTCTTCATATTCCGAATAATTTCCATCAAACCAGACAACATTGCTATCACCCTCAAATGCAAGAAT
>JBJTFZ010000117.1:0-3531 GCA_046093685.1 bacterium | reverse complement strand
GCACCAACTACTTTATCCTTGAATGCCCAATAATGTACTGTGCGTGATTTGGGGTCGCATGCGCGAACAAGTGAGTATTCAACATCTTTGGCTGTCATCTTCCTGCCTTTCCCATTCGGTAAACATGCATTGTCATGAAATCTCATGTCCGAGCGGATATGGAATACATATTCTTTTCCATCTTCGGAAATTTCCCATGAACTCGCAGCTTCCGGAATCACACCCAAACTTGAATCAAATGAAATCAAGCGATCATATACCTGCAATGCAATATCATCTGCAAGCTTGCTATTGATGATCACGGGATCGAGTCCATTCGGATTCCCGCGAATCATATTGATGCGAAATACACCCCCATAATATTTACCGCCCTTTGCGGAAGTGAGAGTAATCGTTTCATCTTTTCCGCATCCAATGAGGAAAAGTGTGAGAACTAATAGGAGAATATGATGCATGATAGTTCCGAATTATCGTTTGCGATGTGGATACCAATGTGTTTTTATGTCAGGATCTGCGGGATCCGGTGATTCTTTGAGCTGTAAATCAGGAAAAAGTTTGGTTGTGAATCCTTCAAAATCTTTTGCCCATTCTTTGTGATTATACACGCAGACCGCCAAACATGCCGAGCAATAATGATCTGTTGCAAAATACGGAAAACAGCGTCCCGTATCGATCATATATCTATCATTACCCAAATGATCTTTGCCTGCCTCGCTTGAGCGCTCATCGGGTATGGCATCGGCAGGACAATATATCCTGCAGGCTTTGCATGTATCACAAAACTTGGCGATGCCCGCATCAATTGGTGCATCGATGGCAAGTGGCATATCGGTGATTACACTTCCAAGCCGAAACAGCGGGCCCATTTTGGGATGGATGATGGAGCCATGCCTGCCTAATTCGCCAAATCCTGCTTTGAGTGCAAGAGGTACATGTAAGACATCACTGTCACCGATGGGATGCTCAACTTTGCAGCCATAACCGAGTGCTCGGATTTCATCTGCGAGGGCAATCACGATTTCACCAAGTGTGAAATAAATGCGAAGACATTCGATTGCGGAGCGCTCATTCGGAACACCTTGAAATTCACGCCAGAGCATTTTTTGTCCTACCACTATGGCAAAAGGTTCGTGAATCACTCGTCCTTTATATACATCACTCGGTTCAATCATTGCAATTCCAACTTCATCGGCACCTAATGCTCGTGCTTTGTTCTTGATATATAGGGATGCTTCTTGTGCATTGATAAATGTGGTCTTCTGTGTATTGACTTCGCCCGTGAATCGTGGATATTGATAGTTACGTATCTGCTTCAAATACTCATCCACTTCAGCAATTTGTATGGTACGACCTCCAACCGAGGCATACCATGCATCCCATTGAAATGCTATAGGTGATGAGGAAGAACCGTGAATCATGTATTATTTGAGTGTTGATAAACGAAGTGAATTACTGATTACACTTACTGAGCTGAATGCCATTGCGCCTGCGGCAAACATCGGATTCAATAAACCCAGTGCCGCAAGCGGAATGCCGATGATATTGAAAATGAATGCCCAAAAGAAATTCTGTTTGATGATGCGCATGGTATTTCTTGATAGGCGAATCGCAGTGATCACAGCATGTAAATCGGTATTCATGATGGTGATATCTGCTGTGTTCATGGCAATGTCTGTACCGCTTCCCATCGCGATTCCAAGATGCGCTTGCGCAAGTGCAGGCGCATCATTGATGCCATCTCCAATCATGGCAATGCGATGTCCGGCTTTTTGTAATGCGGAAATCTTCTCCAGCTTTTCATGCGGAAGGAGGCCTGCATGATAGTGCTTTATTCCAAGTTCACCGGCGATGGACTTCACGGTTGACTCTTGATCTCCACTCAGCATCATTGTTTGTAGTTGATCTTCATGCAATGTTTGGGTGATCTCTTTGGATGTCCGGCGAATTGTATCAGCAAAGATGAATATCGCATGAGGACTACCATCAATGCATACACCGAGCATTGATTCACCGGATTGATATTGTTGCTGAATAGAATCAATCTCAAATTGAATTCCTTCTTGATTGATCCAATCAAGTTTACCAATCAGAATATCATGTCCTGATACAATTCCTTTCATCCCTTTTCCGGGAAACTCTTTCACTGATTCAGCATGAGGAATGTCGCGCGATTTCTTCACAATCGCTTGAGCAAATGGATGCACAGAATATTGTTCGATTCCTGATGCAAAAACTATCAATTCATCATGAGAATATGTAGTCTGTAATTTCTCAACTCCAATCAATTCCGGTTTACCTTCCGTGAGCGTACCTGTTTTGTCGAATGCGATGATGTCAATCGTTCCTGCTTTTTCGAGTGCATCGGCATTACGAATGATGATTCCGCGTTTTGCGCCTGCCCCAATTGCGACAGTGATGGCTGTCGGAGTGGCGAGTCCCAAAGCGCATGGACAAGCACTGAGAAGAATCGCGATAGCCGGTAACATACTTGCATCGAATGTGGAATCAAGTAAAACATAATACACGATGAATGTCACGATGCTTATTGCAAGCACACTTGGCACAAAGACCGATGAGATAGTATCTGCAAGAGATTGAATCGCTGCTTTAGAACCTTGTGCTTCTTTTACGATTGAAGTAATCTTCGATAAAATGGTATCCACCCCAATTGCCGTGGCCTTCACTTGCATCGATGCATCGATATTGATTGTCCCACCCGTCACCGAATCTCCAATCTGTTTTGTGATTGGATGTGACTCACCTGTAAGCATTGATTCATCACATGTGCCTGATCCTTCGATGATGATTCCATCTACGGGGAATGATTCGCCGGGACGAATGAGTAAGATATCGCCAACAACAATCTCTGATGCATTACATTCCTGAAATGATCCATCTACAACTTTTTTCAAAGCTATTGTTGATTGCAGAGAAAGAAGTGATTGCAATGCATTGCCTGCTTTTCTTTTGGCTTTGGTTTCGAGCATTTTACCAAGCAAAACAAGCGTGATGATTGTTGTTGTTGAATCATAATACAAATGTTGAGCATGTCCTGCATGTTCACCGAATATGAGTTCATACGTGCTATATAGCCATGCCATGCCGGTTCCGAGTGAGACGAGTGTATTCATGTCGGATGCGCCATGGAGGGCCAATTTCCAAGCGGGAAAAAAAAATCTTCGACCGGGTATGAGGAGCACAATAAGAGACAAAATGCAGAATCCGATATTTAGTAGATTCATCGGAATGGGGATGGCATTCGACATCGGCTCCCACATTATGCCCATGGAGAGAATGATGACGGGAAGCGAGCAGGCAAGACTGATGTAGAAGTCTCGGCGAATGTCTTTTTCGCGGTCGAGGAGTCTTTCTGAGACATTATCAGGTTCTTTTTTGATAATTAAATCATAGCCTGATTCATGCAAAGATTGTGCGATGATTTCTAGCGATACTTGATCGACATCATATTCCAATCGAACGGTCTCTGCCGCAAGATTCACCGTTGCATTGGAAACACCACCAATTTTCTTG
>JBJTFZ010000116.1:0-4147 GCA_046093685.1 bacterium | reverse complement strand
TTTATACAGAGCGCAATGGAATCCACATCATTGATCTTCGTAAAACAAAAGTATTATTGGACATAGCCGCTGAAGCAGCTCATGAAGCAGCGAGCCAGGGCCAAGTGGTTTTGTTTGTCGGAACAAAAAATCAAGCGAAAGAAGCTATTCAAAATGCTGCAAAGCGTTGTGGCGCATATTATGTTTCAGAGCGTTGGTTGGGTGGAATGCTCACAAATTTCTCCACGATTCGTAAATCAATCAAGCGTCTTGCTTCAATCGACAAAATGGAAGCTGACGGAACATTCGAAAAGTTCACAAAGAAAGAGCGTTTGATGCTCAATCGTGAGCGCGAGCGTTTGCGTAGAGTATTTGGTGGTATCGAAGAAATGACTCGCATTCCCGGTGCTATCTTCGTTGTTGATGTACGCAAAGAACATATTGCAATTCAAGAAGCTCATAAGCTTGGCATTCCTGTGATTGGAATGGTTGATACAAATTGCGATCCTGATACCGTGAATTATCCAATTCCTGCCAATGATGATTCAATTCGTACGATTGAACTCATCTCCGAAACACTCGCAGAGTCAGTGCTTTCAGGTCGCGAAATCGCAAAACAAAAAGCTGCTGAAGCAGGTGTTGCCGGTGAACGCATGGCAAAAGAAAATGAATCTGATGAAGATGGCGGAAAAGGCGCACGCAAAATGCGTCCACGCCGCAGAAGAGATGATGAATCATCATCCAAATCTTCAGATGCTCCGGCTGAAGCTTGATTCCGGAACACAATCATCAATACAGGAAATACTTATGTCAATCACCCCACAAATGGTAAAAGACCTGCGCGATAAAACAGGCGCCGGCATGGCAGATTGTAAAAAAGCTCTTGATGAATCACAAGGCAACATGGAAGAAGCAATTGAGATTCTTCGCAAGCGTGGTGCCGCATCCGCAGCCAAGCGTGCAGACCGTTCCGCAAATGAAGGAATCGTTATAGCAAAAACCTCTGCAGATGGTTCAAAGAGTGTCATTCTTGAAGTGAACTGCGAAACTGACTTCGTAGCTCGCAATGAAGAATTCGTCAAATATGCCGAAGAAATTGCGAATGCATTGTTGAATAGCGATGCAACAGATGAGGCATCATTGATGGCAGTGAATATCGGTGGCAAAACACTCGGTGATCTTCACAATGAAATACTCGCAAAATTCAGCGAAAAAATTGGCTTGAAGCGTTTTGAAATCATTCGCGCTCAAGGATTTGTTTCGGATTATATTCATGCCGGCAGCAGACTCGGTGTATTGGTTGAAACCAATATCAAAAATGCCGTGGATGAAGCTAAAGCCCTGCTTCGTGATATCGCAATGCAAATTGCCGCCATGAATCCTGCATATGTCAAGCGTGAAGACGTAAAGACTGATGCATTGGAAAAAGAGATAGAGATTTATCGCGACAAAGCAATCCAGGAAGGAAAAAATCCAGAAATCGCAGATCGCATCGCCAAAGGCCAAATTGAGAAATATTATCAAGAACAATGTTTGCTTGAGCAAAGCTTTGTGAAGGATAGTAAGAAAACAGTCAATGACATTCTATCTGAGATTGGAAAGTTGACCGGAGAACCTGCCAGCGTTATCAGCTTCCGCAGATATTTTCTTGGCGAATAAATTGTAGAAAAGTCCATGACATCTGTAGCGGCATGAATTTTTTGTAAATTTATGCCGCTTTTTTTATGTCCTTACCGTGAGTAAGTCATGCAACATCCTCGTTATAAACGCATTCTGCTCAAATTGAGTGGTGAATCCTTGATGGGAGATCAACAATTTGGCTTATCCTCCGCAACTCTTAAACAATATGCAAAGGATGTGGCAAGTGTATATCACTTGGGTATTGAGATTGGCATAGTGATCGGAGGTGGCAATTTTATTCGTGGAGAACAGGCCGCTCAACAAGGTATCGACAAAGTTTCCGGCGATTATATGGGCATGTTGGCAACGGTAATCAATTGTATCGCATTCCAACATGCTTTGGAAGAAGAAGGTCTGCCAACCAGACTCCAGACAGCAATTCACATGCAACAAATTGCAGAGCCATTCATCAAAAGAAGAGCCATAAGGCATCTTGAAAAAAAACGAGTGGTGCTTTTTGGAGCAGGAACGGGTAATCCGTATTTCACAACGGATTCAGCCGCAGCATTGCGCGCTATTGAAATGGAAGCGGATGTCATCATCAAAGGTACGAGAGTGGATGGAGTTTATGATGCTGATCCTGAAAGAAACCCAACCGCCAAACGCTATTCGGAAGTCTCGTATCAGGAAGTTCTTCTGAAAGGATTGAAAGTGATGGATGCCACTGCAATTGCATTGTGTCAAGACAATTCACTTCCCATTTTGGTATTCAACATGAATGTCCCGGGAAATCTGGAAAAGTTGATTTTGGGTGAAAATATCGCCACAGTTGTACAATAAACACAAGAAAGGAATAGCAATCATGCCTGTCAATGATATCGTCAAAGAAGCCGGTAATGCAATGGCCAAAGCGGTTGAACATGCCGGACAACACATAGCAAAAGTTCGTACGGGAAGAGCATCGGTCACATTGCTAGATAATGTGAAGGTTGACTATTATGGATCACCTACACCCCTTGCACAAGTTGGGAATTTATCCGTACCGGATGCACGAACCATTCTTATTCAACCTTGGGACAAAGGCTCTCTTTCCGCTATTGAAAAAGCAATTCTCACTTCCGACTTGGGATTGAATCCTGCAAATGATGGATCTGTAATACGAGTACCCATTCCGCCACTTACGGAAGAACGGAGAAAAGAATTCGTGAAACTGTGCAAGAAGTTTGCAGAAGAAGGAAAAGTGGCAGTACGCAATATTCGCCGAGATCACATGGAAGAATTGAAAGTTGCTGAAAAGAAAGAACACTTCTCCGAAGATGACAGAAAGCGTGGTGAGGATGAGATTCAAAAATTGACCGATCGATATGTGAAAGACATCGATGCAGTGATGGTCAAGAAAGAAAAAGAAATTCTAGAAGATTGATTCTCAATGCCAGATCAACCAATTGCCATACCTCAACCAAATGATCCGAATTCCATCAAAGATCAATTCGAATCATTTGTGGAACTTGTCACGATACTAAGACGCGAATGTCCATGGGATCGCAAACAAACACATGAATCAATATCGCATCTCTTCATCGAAGAAGCATATGAGATGATTGATGCAATCGAAGCAAATGACGATACAGAATTTGCAAAAGAATTGGGTGATTTGTTCTTGCATATCATCATGCATGCCGTCATTGCCGAACAAAGAGGATCTTTTTCAATACTGGATGTGATGAAAAAAGTTCAAGAGAAACTCATTCATCGTCATCCACATGTATTTGGCGATACATCGGCACAAGATGAAGAGACGGTTAGAAAAAATTGGGAAGAACTTAAAATGCAGGAAGGAAGATCATCCGCTCTTGAAGGAGTGCCAAATGCATTGCCTGCTCTTCTTCGAGCACAACGCATTCAAGAAAAAGCTGCCAATGTGGGATTTGATTGGGATGATGAAAAGGATGTTTGGAATAAAGTATATGAAGAGATACATGAACTGAGAGTCGAGTTATCCGGGGGCGACCAAAACAGAATCACGGAAGAACTTGGTGATGTGCTGTTTTCCATCGTGAATGCCGCACGCTTCAGATCTATCATAGCCGAAGAAGCACTTCAAAAAACTTCCAATAAGTTTAAACGAAGATTCATGACCATTGAGCAATCAGCTCAAGAAATGGGAAAACAATTGAAAGACATGACATTGCAGGAAATGGATGATCTATGGAATAAAGCAAAACAACAAGGACTGTGAATTTCACAGTCCTTTTTTTATCGAAGATCCACTATTTCAATGTCTTTCGGAGGTAAGAAAGTAAACAATGACTCAGAAAATGAAGCATTGATTTTTAAGGATTCAATCTCCCATATTTGCTCTTGCTGTCCCTCGGATGCTTGTATCCGTTTGATGTCCGAACCACCTTTTTTTATGAAAAGCGTCAATGTCTTGATACCCATTGCTGTTTTTGAATTCTTGGGGATCAGCTCCAATCCTTGAAATACAGATTTACCAATTGTATATTCTTTCAATGATTTTGGCTGATAATTATACAGAAAAGTAAAT
>JBJTFZ010000115.1:0-6735 GCA_046093685.1 bacterium | reverse complement strand
TCCAAAGGGAAATATGTTGCAGCATCTGAATTCAACAGTGAAGGCATCGGCAGAAGCGGGGAACCCTGAAATGGAAGATATCCGATTTTGTCTGTAACCCAGATTTCGATTGTGTTCTCGCCACTTTTATCTACCATCTTTTCACAGACATAATTCAAGATTTTTTTCGTTTCACCTGTTCTCACAGGTTCAGTGATTATCGGTGCTTCAAAACCTTTGCCCATGCCTCCCATCATAGATTTCAAGCGCTCCAAACGCTTGGTGGTCAATTGCATGTACATCTTCTGAGAATGCATGACCATGGTTTGATCTTTGACTTTATCGTCCGAGATTAAATCAAGGGTTCCCATAGCCATGGTGATGCTGGCTTTGACTTTTCCGGCAAAAGTTGAAATTTTCAGTGGTATGTCTGCGTCATCTGTGGATAATTCATAAGTCACTGACCCTGAAAACGGTTCTTGAGCCACTGCTCTGGAATAGGAAAAGAACACGAGGAGAGCGAGAATGAGCATTCTAGAGGTCGATTTCATGTTTCACACATAAAAAGTTGATAATTCATGAGTGCAAACATACAGAGACTGCGAAGCATTCCCAAAGACCGATAAATTCGATAAAACTGCATAAGTTTGCAATCATTTACTCTACGATTCCAAGCATGTCCACCTATACCATTCAATTGCCCAATTTTGAGGGGCCTCTCGACTTATTACTCTATTTCATAAGAAGGGATGAGTTAAACATTTATGATATTCCGATTGCAAAAATCACGGGGGATTTCCTTGACTATGTTCGCCTCATGGAGATGTTTGATCTTGAACTTGCGGGTGAATTCATGGTCATGGCCGCTTCGCTTATGCAGATCAAAGCATTAATGCTTTTGCCGCGTGAAAAAGTGAATGCTGATGGTGAAGTAGAGGAGATTGATCCAAGAGCAGAATTGCTAAATCGACTTTTGATTTACAAACAATTCAAAGATGCCGCCGGCAATTTGTCCGAAAGAGCGGAAAGAGAACGATATCACTATTATCGAACATATTTCGATGCAGAGGGACAACATTTGGGCAGTAATGATGCTCTGAAAAACACAACGCTTTTTGATCTCATGCGAGCATTAAAAAAAGCTTTGGACAGAAATCTCGATGCACAGAAACATTATGATGTCGAACGCAGACAATTGACCGTTGAACATCGTGTTGAAGAAATAGTCGATTTGATGAAGCAACACAAACGCTTGAGTTTTTTCCATTTGGTGCGTTCACAAAACAGAAAAATGATTGTGGTCACTTTTCTTGCTTTGCTTGAAATGGTGAAACAAAAGCTCATAAGTATTTCGCAAGACATGTCAAGTGAAGATGATGACATCATTGTTGGTGAATTCATCGAAGTTCCTGACATCGATGATACGACTCTTTCCGAGAGTGCTTGATGCATGAATTCGCAAAGGATTTGCTCACTGCATTTGAAGAACATGCAGATTCCAAGAGAGCCGTTCCAATGCGTTCTTATATGAAAGACATTGATGCATTTTATGGAATCCCCGCACCACTTAGGAAGCAATTGCTTCGACACATTCTCGGGATGTATCCTAAAACTATTCTTTCAGAATGGGAAAGCATCTTAAAAGATCTGACATGCACCGGGAAAAGAGAAGCGATGTATGCAGCAATCGAGATAGCTGAAAAGGCGCATAAACACTGGAAAGTAAATGCAGTCAAAACATTGTTGGCTATAGTTCATCATCGACCTTGGTGGGATACAATCGATGCACTTGCTCCGCTGATTGGCATCTATTTTGACCGATTTCCCGAGCAAAGAAATGTATTGATTGAAGAATGGATGGCTTCAGGAAATATGTGGTTGCAGAGAATCTGCATTCTGTTTCAAAAGCGATACAAAACAAATACAGACAAAGAACTTCTTTTTTCGATTTGCATGCGACTAGCAAATGAAAAAGAATTTTTCATTCGCAAAGGGATTGGTTGGGCTTTGAGAGAATATGCTTATGTCAATCCCAAAGCTGTGCAAGAATTTGTTTCGACTTCACCATTGAGTTCACTTTCAAAGAAAGAAGCTCTGAAGGCATTGGCAAGAAAAATCACTCATGATGCTCTGTCTCCGGAACAACAAATCCGGGTCTGATTTCTTCATGCCGAATTTCGCCTCCCGTTGTGCCTGTCTTTTGCGCAAAGTACATGGACACAATGCACAGTCCCAAAGTGATTTCCGACAGAATCATAGCAAAAGATTTTTTCGTAAAATCGGCCCATAGACTGATAATTGCCATGACGGCAATCACATAAGTGAAAATGGCATAGGTTTCAGCCGCTTCTTCATGCGCCTCGATATAAGACTCTGTGAAGAAGACTGTTGATTCAAGCATTTCTTCTGCTTTTTCTCCGGATTGCATAGAAGCAAAAGCGAATATCCCGCTGAGAATCAAAATGATCATCGCGAATCGCTTTAGTGCATCAGAATCAAGAAAAAAAGCAGTGATCCGCGCTATGATTGCAATCATGGGCAGGATGATGGGAAGATGATTGACCAAGAGATGAATATGTGCGTCATTCATGATAAAAGCTTGAAAACAGTTGATAAATTTGTGAAACCAAACTAATCATTTGTCGTAATACATCAACTTCTATATTTATACTTACAGGACAAGTAATGAACAGAATAGCATTGCTTCTCATCATGCTCATATTCCCGGGCATTATGCAGGCTCAAACTCTTGAGTCGATTCTCAAAGGTTATCATGCCGCCATTGGAGGACTGGAAAAATATCCCCATAATAATGCGGTTATCATCAAAGCGCAAATTCAAAGACAAGGCGGCGGAGAAAAGAGATCAATGACTTTCACTCTAAAAGCCCCCAACAGTTCTCGCATGGATTTGGTTATCCAGGCCGGACTCACCTATACAATGGCTTATGATGGGAAAAAAGCTTGGAGCATCCAGCCATGGACAGGTTCCAATGATGCACAACCCATGAATGCAGATGATGCAAGGGGTGCCGGAAGGACAATCAAATTGATGTGGAATGATCTCATGCTGATGGGTAGCGACGGTGCATCATTGCGTTATGATGGGAAAGATGAAATCGAAGGATCCGAGGTGTATAAGATCACAGCCAAACATCCTGATGGAACTGAAATCATTTACTTTTTGGATACTGATTCGTATCTCATCATCAAATGGACTACAAGAGCCACAAATTCAGGTGTCCTTGAAGAAACCGACATGTTTTTAGGTGAATATCAAAAGGTGGATGGCAGGACACTTCCATTTGCATTCGAACAGAAAATGAATGGGGAAACAGTGAGTTCCACATTGATCAAAGAATATCAATTTAATGCAAATGTATCTGATTCGGTGTTTTCAATGCCGGTAAAACAATAATCAAGGAGACTCTCATGAAAAACAGACTGTTCATTTTCGGTCTGATGCTATTGAGTCAATGTCTTCTTGTACAAGCTCAATACTCATCATTCACCTTCGGCTCCATGCGCGCCCGTGAAATAGGTCCGGCCACAAGTAGTGGAAGAGTGACTGCAATACAGGCAGTCCGCGTTCCTGTTGCCGGTTCTCCCTCGGAAAAAAGACTCACGATCTATGTGGGCTCTGCAGCGGGAGGTCTGTGGAAATCAAATGATAATGGCAATACATTTAAGCAAGTGTTCACCAAAGTGAATCAGCATTCGATTGGCTCCATTGCTTTGGATCCCGATCATCAAGATTCTGTTCTTTGGGTTGGTACCGGCGAATCGAATGTCCGAAACAGCGTTTCCATTGGCGGAGGCATCTATAAAACCACAGATGGTGGTGACTCCTGGACTTTTCTCGGACTTGAAAAAGTTGAACGAATAGCCAAAGTCGTACTCAATCCCAAGAATCCAGATATTGCTCTTGTAGCAGGTTTGGGAGCACTGTGGGGCGATAGCGAAGATCGTGGATTGTATCGCACGGAGGATGGTGGCAAAACTTTCAAAAAAGTATTGTATGTGAATGAAAGAACGGGTTGTGCAGATGTCGACATCGATCCGGAAGATCCTTCGATTTGCTATGCTTCAATGTGGGAATTTCGCAGAAAAGCATGGAGTTTCTCATCGGGTGGTTCAGGATCCGGCTTGTATAAAAGCACAGATGCAGGAAAAACATGGACAAAAATGACCAAGTCAATGCCTGAGGGAGATTTGGGGAGAATTATTCTCACCATTGCGCCATCAAAACCAACCACGGTATATGCGATGATGGAATCGAATTCAAGTGGACTCTATCGCTCTGATGATCGAGGTGAAACTTGGACCAAAACATCGAATGCCGTAAGTGTTACCGCAAGACCATTCTACTTTGCTCAATTGGTTGTTGATCCCAATAACCCTGAAAGAGTATATCGACCTTCATTTCAATTGGGTATGTCCGATGATGGAGGGAAAACATTCAATGGTTTTAATTATGGTGGTGGTACACATCCCGATCATCATGCTTTGTGGATAGATCCTGAAAACACTCAGCATCTGCTATTGGGAACTGACGGCGGAGTTTACAGATCATATGATCGAGGGGTTACATGGTCCATGTTCAGGAATCTTTCCCTTGCCCAATTTTACCGAGTGTCATATGATTTTGAAGAACCGTATAATGTGTTTGGCGGTCTACAGGATAATGGTTCTTGGATGGCACCAAATCAGATTCCCGGTGGAAGTGGAATTCAAAATCGTGATTGGTCACCCACAGGATGGGGCGATGGATTTGCCGTATTGAGAGATAGAGTGAACAAAGAAATCATGTATTTCGAGTCGCAAGGTGGTTCTGCTGTTCGAAGGCATCTTAACTCCGGAGAGACCAAGCCGATTGCACCATTTGAAGAAGAAGGTGAGCGCAAGCTGAGATTCAATTGGAATACTCCCATGGCCCAATCGACACTCAATCCCAAAACTCTGTATATCGGTTCGCAATATGTGCATCGCTCGAATGATCACGGCGACACTTGGACAAGATTGTCACCGGATCTCACAACCAATGATTCCACAAAATACAATCCCGTCAATTCCGGTGGAGTGACTCGTGATGTGACCAGTGCGGAGAATCATTGTACAATCTATTCCATCAGTGAGTCTCCATTGGATGAACAAATCATTTGGGTTGGAACTGATGATGGAAATATTCAGGTGACCACAAATGGTGGCAAACAATGGACAAATGCATCACTAACACTTCCGCAAAAAATTCAAAAAAATACCTGGGTATCCTGTGTGGAGGCAGGGCATTTTGAAAAAGGAACTGTTTATGTAACTCTTGACAACCATACACGCGGTGATCATCAGACATATATTCTTCGTTCCACGGATTTTGGTCGATCTTGGAAAGAACTCAAAGGTGATTCTCTACGTGGATATGCACATGTGATTCGAGAAGATCCTGTCAATAAGAATGTCGTGTTTGTTGGTACGGAATATGGTTTATACATTTCAATCGATGCAGGGAATTCCTGGGCTCAATTCAAAAATGATTTACCAACGGTTCCGGTCAGAGATTTGGCAATTCACCCAAAAAAGCACGATTTGATCATCGCCACGCATGGACGAGGAGTGTTCATCATTGATGACTTGACACCTCTCAGAAATCTTGCGATAAACAATCTGGAAAGTGAATTGCTGTTTCTTCCTATTCGCCCAAGTGAACAATCGTATGCAACAAGTTTTCAGGAATTTTCCGGAACTGACGAGTTTTCGGGCTCAAACCCATCTGATGGAGCTCGTTTTGCCTATTTCATGAAGTCAAGACACATGATTGGTCCAATGACCATTGAAATTCTGGATCCCAAAACAGGTGATGTGATTTCAACAATACCAGCTTCAAAAAGAAAAGGCATCAACTTGGTATCCTGGAACATGAGCACAAAGGCTCCGAGAGTCGCGATTTCAGAAAACACGGGTGGTGGTAATTTTGGCTATTCCGTTCTCCCGGGAACATATTCCATTCGTATCAGAAAAAATGGTCAGGAGTTCATGGGTTCCGTGACAATCAATGCAGATAAGCGTTCAATACACACCCCTCAGGACAGACAAGCGCAACATACCATTGCGAAAAGATTATGGCTATTAATTGATGATTTAGCCTATTCTGCAGAGCAAACAACAGCTCTTCGAGATTCTTTGAAACTAAGAATGCGGACTATCATGAATGATGAAGAGAAGGTAATTCTCAAAAGTTCAATCTCTTATCTTGACTCACTTCACAAGCAGATGATTGCTGAAAAAAGCACACTTTTTGCTGATAGCGAAGACAAATTGCGTGAGAAATTGGCCGGTATTTATGGAACGATCAACCAATATGCGGGAAAACCCAGCGCTGAGCAGATAAAGAGAATCGACAATCTAGACAGAGATTTGCAGTCACTCAAAAGTGCTCTTCAAGTGTTTTATTCCAAACAATTCGGTCTGTGTAATGAAATCATACAAAGATCCGGGAAAAAGCCACTGACTAGACTGACAAGGCAGGAATTTGACGCCACTGAGTGAAATGTGTTAGTCCATTATCCTTTATAAGATATAAGCCAAGAGAAATCTTGGCTTTTTTATTTATTAAATGCCATTTTTTGAATATCAATAGAATCCAAACGATAGATGGGTTCCAAACTGATCGATTGATTGAAAAATGCTTACCGCATAAATACCGGCTTATCCATTCATAATACTTCATTACATACGGCATCCAACTCAACCAAGAATAATC
>JBJTFZ010000114.1:0-5106 GCA_046093685.1 bacterium | reverse complement strand
TGCTAAACTGGTTTCAAAATCACCTAATTGTTCATAAAGTTTACTGATATCCAAATACAATTCCACATACATCCTTTTCAAACCTGCGGATTTACAGTAATTCAATGCTTCCATATAATACTGTTTTGCTTTTTCAGGATCATGGCCGGAATAGGATGGATCGGCATACACTCTCCCTATTGAGATATTTTGAACTGCTACTTCAGATTCATATCCTTGATCCTGAAAGAAGGTTGATACCTCATCCATGATCTTGAGAGCTTCTTCATACCGCTGTTTTTTAAATAAAATAATACCGAGATTTGATTTGGCTTTAACATGTCTCAGTTTATCTCCATGAAGGTTCGAAAGGTCCATGGATCTGTTTAGAAAGTTTTCAGCAAGGTCAAGCTGATCAAGATAAATATAGACACCTCCGATTGAAATACAATTGGTGGCTATTCCTCTGATGTCATTCAACTCTTCATTGATTAGTAATGCTTTATGCATGTACTCCAAGGCTTGTGGATACGAAGTCATGACCATATAGACATTGCCAATATTTCCGGTTATCGTAGCTATACCCTGAGTATATCCAATTTGCTCATAAAGTAACAATGCATTATCCATATATTCTAATGCAAGATCATATTCACCGATTGTCCTAAACACCAATCCCATATTGGAGAAAGCGCCGGCTAATCCAAACTTATTTTCATTTTTTGCACTAACATCAATCGACTGTTTATACAACTTAAGTGCTTCCGCATAATGTGAAAGTTCCACTTGAATATTTGCCATGGCATTAATTGCCGTTGCAAGATTTTCTTGATTTTCAGAATGCAAAGAAATCTGATATGCTTTTGTACTTGCTTCTAAAGCCAATTGAAGTTGGCTTGTGAAATAATAAGAACTCGCCAGTACAATGTATACTCTGAATTGCAACAAAAGTTCATTTTGGATTTCTTTGATATTGAGAATTGATATGGCTTTTTCAATAATCGCATCATGATGCAGACCGGAATTGTTCATTGATTCCAAATATTGAATTTCGGAGAGGAGTTCTTGGCGGGTCATGGTTACTACTTAATATCTACTTATAAAACATATCTTTGCAAAGATACTAATAGCAGAATTTCCTAGCGGATAGAAAATAAAAAAAGCCCTGATGGTCAGGGCTTTGCTTGATTCTAAACGATGTTCATCTCATTTTGCTTCTTCTTGTTCAATCGCTTTGAGCAACTCATCGGAAAGCGGATCCACGCCAGATTTGAAGCGCTTGACAACATTGCCTTGTTTGTCGACAAGAAACTTTTCAAAATTCCAACCCACTTCTCCGGACAAATCTCCATTTCCTCCACCGGATGTCAGGAATACATACAGAGGATGTTTGTCGGAACCCTTCACGGAAATTTTCTCAAACATGTCGAATGTGACATTGAACTTCGTCGAGCAGAATTCTTTGATTTCTTCATTCGTACCCGGCTCTTGTCCGCCAAAATTATTTGCAGGGAAACCAAGAATACTCAATCCTTTTGCATTGTGAGCTTTATGCAAAGCTTCAAGATTGGCATATTGTCTTGTATAACCGCACTGAGAAGCAACATTCACAATAAGCACAACGCGACCGCGATACTTGGAGAGTGGTGTCTCCACGCCATCGATGTTCTTCATTGTATATTGATGAATGGTACCGCCTGTTGCGGTGCGCTCTTCTGCTTCACAACCGATTGTGGACATGATCATAACTCCAATTGATGCAATAAGCATCGAAAACTTGATGACATTCTTCATGAGATTTTCATTGAAAAGTGATTGATGTGGGTATAACGAAACATGTTCGGACTCAGTTCCAATAAAAAAGCCCGTTTCACACGGGCTTACTTTTTCTTGCTATCAGGAGGCTGCGTCATAAATATTTTGAGTAGCGATTCTACTTCGGCATTTCCCGATGCATTGTTCTGAGATCCGCCTCCAAACATGGAAAAAATCCCCGAACTTTCACTTGATGCGGCAATGTGTTCGCGCTCATCTTCTTTTGGCGAGAATATCAACATGATTGCATATACAATCAAGAGTATGAATTCCAAACTTAGAGCAAATAAGATGATTGAGGGCTCACTGGAAGGAATGAATTTCAGACCCCGAATACCAATGATGATGATCAATACAGCTGCGCCCATGTATACCATGCCCAAAATTGCATTGGCATATTGCGTGGAAAAATAGGAACGCATGTAAAATTGCAAAGCTACTTGTGTTCGTATGAAAGACTCAAAAGGACTCGTTGAATCCTGCCACAACAATGCTCCCTGCAAATTCTTCATTTCATCTACAGATATTTTATACTCTTTCGCAAGATCATGCAAGTCTCTGATATCAGCATCTACAACCCTTGTTCTTAATTCCATGATTTCCGCATCTGTATGCTCACCATACAAGGAAATGGAAATAGTGTCCAACATGTTCATGATCTCACGCTGAATTTTTTGTCGAAGAAGCCCAATATTCTTCGGTAAAAAAGAAACAACATATGAACTTATCGCAAGACCGATAAAAAGAATCAGCGGTAACAATGCCAATGTTGGATTAAACAAATATCGAGCAACTCGCATTTTGTTTGGTTCATTCTCCATGCCTGCGATGCGTTCCACAATTCCCCAATTAGTGAAGAGATTTGTGACTATTTCATCCTTTGGTGCACCCTCTGCAATTCGATATTCCAACACCTCACCATCGGAAGCAACATCGGCATGCATGAAACTTGTGAAGAATACATCCATCAGAGGCATTGCAATCACAATATGCAGAAATGCAACAACCGATACTATCATGGCTGCATATACAATGTATTGCAATGTGGTGTGCTTGCTCAGCTCAAAATATTCTTTTCGAGTTGATGCTTGCATTTCAGGAGATATGTCTAGTTCTTCATCTGACATGATTCAATTCATTCAATTGAAATGGGGGCTCAAAATAAAAAAAAGGACATGATATGATCATGTCCTCTCAATAATTTTTTCAGCCAAATCAACGCACATCTTGGCTCACAAAAGGCATCAATGCCAAATGACGAGCATATTTGATTGCAAGGGCGATTTGACGCTGTTGGATCGCTGTCACTCCGGTGATTCTACGAGGAAGAATTTTTCCTTGATCATTGATGAATCTTTGCAATGCTTTTGGCTCAAGATAATCAATCACACGGCTTTGGCCCATTGGATTGACTTTCTTCTTTGCAGGAGTTCTTTTATTGCGATTGCCGGCCAAAAAAGGATTGTTGACGGCATTCAATGGTTGTTGTCTCATGATTATCCTTCCTTACCGGGTTGAGTTTTCATTGCCTTTGTTTTTTCAAAGCGCTTATTGAAACGCTCTACGCGTCCCGCAGTGTCGACAAGCATTTGCTTACCGGTGAAAAACGGATGGCTCTTTGAATCGATTTCAAGTACCATGCGATCGCTTTTATAACAGGAACGAGTATGATAGACGGTTCCGTCTGTCATCACAATCTCAACCTGATGATAATAGGGATGAAGATTCTTTTTCATGTGATTATCTATTAATGTCAATTTTATCAACTTCTGACAAATCCCCGACTCTTACAAAGCGTTCGAGGTATTTCATATTGCCTTTATCTGTATGATAAGGCTTGATAACGCGAACATTGATGAATGAGGCTGCCGCCTTTTTACTCATCTTATCGCCGAATGTCTGCTTCTTTGCCATGTGTATTTTGCAGAGAAAAATATAAACAACAGGATTGCAAATGTACGGGTATTTTCTGAATCCACAAAAGAAATTTTATAATGTTCCCGTGCTTCCAAATCCGCCCGCACCCCTCTCGGTGGAAGTCAATTCTGAGACTACTTCCCATTGTACGGTTTCATATTTGGCAATCACCAATTGTGCGATGCGCTCACCGGGTTGAATGGTATATGCTTCTTTGCCCGAATTCGCCAAGATTACTTTGATTTCTCCTCTATAATCTGAATCTACTGTTCCCGGCGCATTTAAGGCAAAAACCCCGTGTTTGGCTGCCAATCCACTTCTGGAGCGTACCTGACATTCAAATCCTTCGGGCAAAGCAATTGCAATTCCTGTTGGAATCATCGCAATTGCACCCGGTTCAAGAAGCCAAGCTTCTTTAAGAGCCGCAGTGATGTCCATTCCTGCAGAACCATTGGTGGCATAACATGGCAATGTGCCGTGAATTTCTCCGCATTTCATTATGTGGACGGTAAGCATATGGAATCCATTGATAAAAAAAAAGCCCCGATGCAGTGATGTGCATGGGGCCATTATGTTTTGGGGTGAATCAGGCGGTGGGATATACAGAAACTTTTAGACGCGTTTTGTCTTTGCGCTCAAATTTCACCACTCCGTCAACAAGAGAAAACAAGGTATAATCCTTGCCCAATCCCACATTGTTACCCGGATGAAAACGTGTTCCACATTGACGCACGAGGATATTTCCGGCTGAAACGATTTGGCCGCCAAAGCGTTTGACGCCACGGCGTTTGGAATTCGAGTCACGGCCGTTCTTGGTGGATCCGGCCCCTTTTTTGTGTGCCATACTATTACTCCTTATCCGAGCTTGATATCATTGATTTTAATTTGAGTATACTGCTGACGATGGCCGTTCAATTTGCGATAGCCTTTACGACGCTTCTTCTTGAAAACAAGAACTTTGTCGCCTTTTCCATGCGCTAAAACGGTTGCCTTGACCGTACCACTGAGATATGGGTTTCCGATCGAAACATTTGATTCTTCGCCACCAAGAAGGATATTTCCAAACTCAACGCTTGAACCAACTTCGGCATCCAAAAGAGGTACCGTGAGTGTGTCAGCAGGTCTGACGGTGAATTGTTGGGCGGCTATTTCTACTACAGCAAACATACTTGTACAGTCGATGAATTAATGAACTGTTCTCTCATAATGAGAACTGCGAAAATAGGAGATTTCGGGTATTCTCACAAGAAAAAGTTTTGGAAGGTGAATTTAGTCTTTGAGTTGTAGAGCTGCAAAGATTCCGCGAGCGATGCAATCCGGTGCATATATTACTCTTTTTTGAGTGGAATCATCCAAAATAGCCATGATGGACTCCGCATCTCCGCCTAACATCAA
>JBJTFZ010000113.1:0-6608 GCA_046093685.1 bacterium | reverse complement strand
GACAGTCCGCTACGAAAAGTTGCAAGATAGGTTCGCATCATAAAGCTTTTGTTCGCCCACCATCCACGAGCAAAGTTATTCCGGTGATATATGAAGCAAAGTCAGATGCAAGGAATACTGCTGCCGAAGCAATCTCATGGGGTTCTCCCAATCGTTTCATGGGAACCTCGGCTGCCATCGCATGTGCAATTGCATCGGTGGTGGTTGCTTGATCATCAGCCTTTTTTTGTATCAATGCAGACAAGCGACCTGTTTTTGTTGCACCGGGTAAAACACTATTGACGGTTATGCCGAATTGCGCGAGTTCATTGGACAATGTTTTGGACCAAGCAGCGGTTGCAGCACGGACAGTGTTTGATACGCCGAGTCCGTCCAGCGGTTGTCTTACGGAAGTTGAAATGATGGAAATGATTCTCCCAAATCCTCTTTGCTTCATGCCCGGAATGCAGTGTTGAACAATGCAATGTGAGGCCATCAACAATCTTTCAAATGCTTCATGGAAAGCATCAACGGATGAACCTTCCACAGACCCCGGCGGTGGCCCGCCTGAATTATTGATGATGATATCAATTGCTTCATCATTCAGTGAGTGCAATGCGGAACGCACTTGATCGAGATCGGAGAAATCGGCGACGATGCTTCGATGATGTTGTCCATTGGGTGAGGGAAGTGAAGAAATGACTTCATTCAATGCATCCTGATTACGAGCAAAACCGATGATGGTACAGCCGGCATTGGCAAGCATGGTGGCAATTGAAAGTCCGATGCCTTGAGTGCATCCACAAACGAGAGCGGTTTTATCATCGAAGCGAATATTCATTCACACATTCCTATCACTTTGCAAGTACTACAAATTGTGTTCTGCGATTAAGCGCGCGATTGCGTTCAGAGTCATTCGGTGCCACAGGTTGCGACATTCCAAAACCTCTGCCACGCAATCGTTTTTCCTCAATGCCTCTTTTAACCAATTCCTGCATCACGGACTTTGCTCGAGCATCGGAAAGCTTCTGATTGAACTCCTCACCACCGATATTATCAGTGTGTCCTTGAATTTCCAATCGTAGTTTTGGATATCGTTCCATGAGTTCGGCAAGTTCATCGATGCGAATCATTGATTCTTCTCTTACGACAGATGAATTGAAGTCAAAATGAATGGGATACTTGAATCCATCTGCGACATCAAAACCAGGCCCAAGTGGTGCAGTATCATATTCACCATCACAATGCACGGAATCGGAGGAAAAGTTGAGCCCCAAGTTTACTTTATGAATTCCATAGTATTCGGGTGCTTTATAGGTGATTTTGTAGAAATTCCGAAGACTTCGATAAATGTCAAGAAAAATGGCAATCAATTCTTCTTTTGTTTTTGCTTTATAATACTTCCCACCCGTATACTGCGCTATTTGCTTCATGACTTCATCATTGGGATATCCAAATCCTACCGTGAAGATATTTACTCCTTTGGTTTTGGCTGTATCCAAAATCATCTTCAAACGGGATTTTGAATAATTATCTTCACCATCAGAAAAGACAACAATCACTTTTGGAACGGTATCAGGAATTTCGGAATTGAAGGCTTCCATGGATTTCAAAATCGCATCATATAAGCCGGAGTAATATCCTTGTCCTTCAAGGAATGTGGATTTGAATTTATTGACGATGATTTCTTTGTCCTTCCACATCGGCACTTTCACTGTGTAGTCTTTAGCAAATGTGGAAATACCGATTCTATCTTGAGGTTGCTTCAAATTCACGAATAATTCAGTACCCATTGCAATGGCGTCCATTACACCTGACATTGATCCACTAAAATCAACGCTGAGCATTATTGCATACGGAATCGAATCTGCATCCCCATATTCACGGACACGAAAACTATCTATGGAAACAGTTGAACGACCAAGTTTTTCTTTTAACAAGTACCAATATTTTTGATCATTCCTATAGGGAGGGGCGATATGTGTTATGTAGTGTCCCGTTGTATCATACACTTTGGCAAATAATCGAATATGATCGGGATAAGAATTTGTTTCTATTCTTGTGATTTCCATTCGGATATCGGAAGGCTTTGCACTGTCGATATGTTTTGTTGATGTGAGAAGAAATTGTCTTTTCATTGAATCGGTGACATCACTTTGCAATTCAAGTGATGATATCATGGCTGCCCTTCTGGAAGTACCGCAAGAAGACAGCAGGATGATACCCAAGAGGAAAAGAAAAGAAAAGGCAGATTGCCGTGCAGACACTGCCTTTTGTGAATTTTTATGTGAAGATGATTTCTTCATGCATCATTCAGCTTTTGGTGGTTGCCATGAAGGGCGAGTCCATTTGACCAATTCAATATTTGCATTCCCAACATAGAGTTTCATTTTTGCCCTAATTGGAATTCGTGCATCATCGTCGGAAAACCAACCTTCGAATTTTCCGGAAAGCCCATAGATGCCCGTCCAATTCGCAGTTCCATTCAAATACACTGTTTTGATTGGATGTTTGACGGCATCAATCTCAATTGCTTCCTCTTTGCCCACAAAGTTTATTGAAGTAGATACTGTATCATCCATGATGATTGTTGGTACTTTGATTGTTTTTTTAGACTTCAACATTTGTCGAGCAAGAAAGTAGAGACTGCTTCCATCATTCCATTTTTTAGAGGTTTTCAGAATGCGTTTATTACTCAGTTTATTTGCTTTGTATTTTTCCATCGTTACGGATTGACCAGGATAATCAAAGAGGTATTTGTCATAACTCCAGGATCCGTCGGATTCTTTTGTGCTTGCAGCAAAATTGTGAGAGAACTGCACGGATGGATCAATCCAACTCTCATAGATGGAATGAAGATCCACGAAAGGAATCCCTTTGCGAGAATCGATGTAAACTTTTGTGTGATGAACGGATTTTCCGTTGAATACCTCATTCTTCAGGGTTGTTACTCTTATCGTTCCTAGAGAAATACCCATATATGAAACATCGTAAATCAATTCTTCTCCGGGTGACATCACTTGTGAAACAAGCGTGCAGGCGGAGAAAACAAAGAACGATGCATAGATAGCAACTTGCTTGAACAATGTCATTAATAGCATTCCGGGATTATTTGAGTTTTGCGATTTTACTTGCTTCAGGGAAAAGGGTAACTGCTTTTTTGATCTGCTTGTCATCTTCATAAGCAATCGGGTAAAATCCGGAATTGCCATATAGAGATCTCGCAATTGTGGCCTTTATCATGCTTTTCAGATATTCTTTGTCAGTAGCATAATTGGCATCATTCCACTGAATTTCTTTCGCATCGGAAAGTGCTCTGAATTCAGTCAGAATGTCTTCGGTCACATTGAAACTTTTTCTGAAACCATTGAAATTGTCTTTGTATGATGTTCTGAGTGAAGAACCACTGCCACGCAGATAGGAATCCGTGAATTCCCAAAAGAGATTTTTGCGTCTGATTGAAACGCTTAGTGGGGTGATCGTATCCGGTTTGACAACATAGTCAGGAGTGATGCCGCCACCACCGAACACTGTTCTTCCACTTGCTGTTTTAAAGATGGGTCGAGTGGAATCAGCTTTCTTTTTTGAATCTTGTGAATGTTCAATATTCTCACCTTCTTCAACTTCTTCACGACCTTCCCCGCGATAGTATTTATCTTTATCGCCATATGGTCTTTGTATCAATCTTCCGGATGGAGTATAGTATCTGGAAATGGTTAGGCGATATGCTGATCCATCGGGAAGGGGATATTGTTGTTGTACAAGGCCTTTTCCAAAGGAGACATCACCCACAATCAATCCACGATCAAGATCTTGCACGGCGCCCGAAACAATTTCGCTGGCCGAAGCAGAACCGCCATTGATCATGACGATGAGAGGAATATTTTCGAAATCACCGCCATCACTTGAAAAATAATCTTCGTCAACTTCGGGTCTGCGACCTTTGGTATACACGATTTTTTGTCCACCTTTCAAGAATTCATCGGCCAATCTGAAAGCTTGATCGAGATATCCGCCGGGATTGTTTCTCAGGTCAAGAATTAATTTTTTCATTCCTTCGCCACGCAATTTGGCTGCCGCTTCCATGAATTCGGCATGGGTAGTGGCGGCAAATCGATTGATGGAAATCACGCCGACATCTGTTTTTTCGATCATGAATGAAGCATCAACCGTATAGAGCGGAATTTTATCACGAATGATATCATAATCAATCAATTTCATTTCGCCGGATCTTTTAATACCCAACTTCACTTTTGTTCCCTTGGGCCCACGCAATTTTTTGGGAACATCTTCTCTTGTTAAACCAATTGCGCTGCTATCATTGATTTTGATGATTTTGTCACCGGATTGAATTCCCAAAGCTTCGCTTGGGCCCCCGCTGATTGGTGTGACGATGGTAATGGTATCTTTCACGACATCAAACTCAACGCCGATTCCCTCAAAACTTCCTTGAAAGTCTTCGGTCACTTTTTTCATTTGATCGGCCGGGATATACACGGAGTGAGGATCAAGTTCATTCAGCATGCCTCTGATGGCTGCTTCCGTCAATTTTTTTGTATCCACATTCTCAACATACATTTGATTGGCTCTGTTCAGCACATCGTTGAACTTTTTGACTTGATCATAAATCGAGTCATTGGACATGGCCGGGCGAGACATTGTACCCAAGAATATTCCGATGCCGATGCTGGCACCGAAGAGCAATGCTTTTGTGATTTTCATGATGCTGTGCAATTAGGGATAAGAGAACGATGCAATTTACGAGTTTGTGGGCATTTACCTTCGTTAGTATAGGTTCAACCCCAAAATCCCCTGTTTTGTTTCTACCGGCTTGACGATTCGAGATGAAGGATAGTGTGTGAGGAATGTAATCAGTCTTTGAAACGATATCCTACGCCTTTGACGGTCTCAATAAAATGACCATATCTACCGAGTTTTTCCCTGATTTTGGACACATGAACATCAACGGTTCTGTCCACAACATAGACGCTTTCTCCCCATATCCGCTTGAGTAACGACTCCCTAGGGAACACTTTCCCACGATTGGCGGCCAAAAAAGCCAGGAGTTCAAACTCTTTCTTTGGAAAAAAAGACTCCGTACCATCTATCTTCACAGTGTAGTTCTGACGATTTATTTCAAGCGTGTCTATGGTGAGAATCTCAGGAGCGGCTATTGTTTCCGTGCGAACTTTCTCTGCTGCTCTTCGGAGTATTGTTTTTACTCGAGCAACCAATATTCTGGGACTGACCGGTTTCTGTATATAATCATCTGCTCCGAGCTCCAGACCAAGAATTTGATCTATTTCACCTGTTTTGGCCGTCAGGAAGATGATTGAGACTTGTGCAAGTCCGGGTATCAGTCTGACGCTTCTGCATACTTCAAAACCATCCGGACCGGGCATCATGATATCGAGAATGATGAGATCCGGCTTGAACTCCTCTGCGATTGCCAATGCGATGTTGCCATCCTGGGCTGTTGCAACAGCATAGCCTTCTTTTTCAAGGTTGTATTTGATGAGATCAACGATGTCTTCTTCATCGTCGACTACGAGAATTTTCTTTACCATGAATGTTCCGTATCATGAAAGTGCATGATATTATACCAATTTATGGAATTATGCATCGTTGCAACTTTATGATTCGTTAACACAATCAGCGCACTTTGAATGTGGCCATCGTGATGATTGCCAATAAAATGCCAATGATATAAAAACGAGTCACGATTTTGGATTCATGCAATCCTGATTTCTCAAAATGATGATGCAATGGGGACATCTTCAGCAATCTTCTTCCTTCTCCGTATTTCTTTTTGGTGTATTTGAAATACATCACTTGCAAAATCACGGAAAGTGTTTCCGCAAAAAAGACTCCGCCTAGAATGGGAAGCAAAAACTCTTTTTTGATCAGAATGCACAAACCACCCAATGCCCCGCCCAATGCAAGTGATCCGGTATCCCCCATGAATACTTGTGCGGGAAAGGAATTAAACCAAAGGAATCCAAGTGAAGCACCTACGAGTGCCGCGCTGAATATGGTTAATTCATCGGCCCCCCTGAGATGAAAAATGTTGAGATATTGAGAAAAAATCGCATTTCCTGAAACATAAGAAATCACGGCCAAAGCCATGGCGGAGATCCCTACTGTTCCAATTGCCAATCCGTCGAGCCCATCGGTGAGATTGACTGCATTTGAAGTGGCGGTGAGAATGAAAATCACGGCAGGTATGTATAACCATCCGAAATCAAAATGAATGTCTTTGGCAAAAGGTACGGTTGTGAGGGTTTTATACTGTTCAAAGTTGTAAGAAAACCATTCTGGAAAAAAGTAAATCGTTGATCCCACGATGAGGCCGATTATCACTTGACCAACTATTTTATATCTCCCGATCAATCCTTTCTTGAATTTTTTGATCACTTTGAGATAATCATCGAGAAAGCCCACTGCTCCGAGGCCCAATGTGATGAACACAATCAGAATAACGAATGTGTTTTGAATGTTTGACCATAGCAATGTTGGAATGATAACTGCAGAGAGTACTATCAGTCCGCCCATTGTTGGAGTACCGGCTTTCAAAGAATGGTTTCCCGTTTCCTGCAATTCGGATTTTGCTTGCTCTCCGATTTGCATTC
>JBJTFZ010000112.1:0-3351 GCA_046093685.1 bacterium | reverse complement strand
TTATGGGATAAGCGTATGCAAGCACACTCTTTACACGGCTTCTTTCTCAATTCCGCACATACATTGAGAGGATTGGATCAGCCATTCCTCATGAAAAAAGTCCAAGGCGCATATACAAATATCAGCTTTGGTGAGGTTCTTTCCTCCATCGATGCCATTGCATCTGCTTTGCACGACATGGGTTTGCGCAAGGGTGATCGTGTGGCATTCATTCTGGAAAATTCTCCGGAATATATTTTATTCGATCAAGCATGTTTGAAATTGGGTTTGGTGAATGCATCACTCTATCCAACATTGTCCGAATCCGAAATCGAGTATATTCTGAAAGACAGTGAATCAAAAGCAATTTTGGTTGGTACGCCCTTTCTTCTCCGCAGAATCTTGACGATTGATTCTCGCGGAACATCTTTGCAAAAAATCATCACTGCTTATGATGCTGAAGCACAAGATAAAGTAATGAGTGCAAAACAAGTGATTGAACATGGCAAAGCAAAGTCATCCGAGTATGCATCAACGATTCAAGACATCTTCAATTCGATTCACGAACATGATCTTGCTTCATTGATTTATACTTCGGGCACAACAGGCGTTCCAAAAGGCGTGATGCTTAGTCATGGAAATTTCATGAGTAATGCAAAAGCAGCTAAAACAATCGTGAGCAATATCGGACCCGATGATGTGTTTTTGTCATTCCTTCCACTTTGCCATGTCTTCGAAAGGCTCGCCACTTATTATCTCTCAACATATATCGGTGGCACAATCGCTTTTGCCGAGGGCATTGAAACAATCGCGACAAATATCAAAGAAGTGCGCCCAACAGTGATGGCATCTGTTCCGCGCTTACTCGAAAGAATTTATGATCGCGTGCAAAAAATGGCTCTTGCAGATGGCGGTTTGAAATCCAAGATTTTCTTGTGGGCATTCAGTCAAGGTGATGCAAAACGATTGCTCAATGAAGATGGTAAACAACCCGGTGCATTGCTTTCATTCAAACTTGCAATCGCAGACAAACTTGTATTCAGTAAAATTCGTGAACGCATGGGTGGAAGAATGCGCATCGTTGTTTCGGGTGGTGCGGCGCTCTATCCACATGTCGGAATCTTCTTCAAGAATCTTGATATTCTCGTCTTGGAAGGATATGGCTTGACTGAAACTTCACCGCTTGTGTCCGTGAATGAATTTGAAAGACAAGTCTATGGCACCGTTGGACGCGTCGCTCCCGGATGCACCGTTGCCATTCAAAATCCGGATACCAAAGAATTGCATACGGTTCAGACTTATGAATCATTCGATAAGAACTTTACTTGCCCCGAGGGAGAGATTCTCGTGAAGGGTCCGAATGTGATGCATGGCTATCTCAATAAACCAGAAGCCACCGCAGAAGTGATGGATGCTGATGGTTGGTTTCATACAGGTGATGTGGGAACATTCCACAAAGGATATTTGAAGATCACCGATCGCATAAAAAACATGATCGTGAACAGCTTTGGAAAGAATGTATATCCAACGCCGATTGAAAATCAATATTCAAAAAGCACGAAGATCGAACAGATATTTCTCATCGGAGACAAAAGAGAATTTCTCACTGCAATCATCGTTCCTTCCAAAGATGATATCAAAGAAACATTCAAGAAAAATGATGCTTTCTTTGAAGAAGCCGATCCATTCATTCCGGATCAAGAGATACATGATTGGATTGAGCAAGACATGAAAAAACTCGAAAAGGATCTTGCAAAATTTGAACGAGTGAAGAATTTCATCGTCAAGCGTCAACCATTCAGCGTGGAAGCAGGTGAATTCACCATGACACAAAAAGTCAAAAGGAAATTCGTTGAAGCCAAATACAAAGATGCGATAGATGGAATGTATTATTGAGCGATGGGAATGAAAACAAATTCTTCACTTTCAGGATCATTCATCACATAGTCTGCGGACATGATTTGAAATTGCATTCTTGAGAAATCATATTGATATGGCGATGATGGCAACCATTCGGTGAAAATCATCGCCATTGTTTTTGGAAATTCTGCTTGAGTTCCTCGATGTATGAATCTAGCATATGTACCGCCAGATAATTTCTGAGAAATCCATTCTTCAGGATATTCCACTCCTTCTTGTTTTTCGATACCCGCCCAATGAGTAATTGAGGTTTTCGGGGGCCATTCGGCAAAGGATTGCATGGCATAGAGATCAACCCCCAATAGGTCATGTGCGGATTGCTCCATCCTGAACAGTTTCCAGAGAGGAAATACTGCGTGGTCTGTGATTGGTAATGTCAGATACCTACCTATGATGATCCTTTCGGGAATATCAATGAACTCACAATTCACAAGGGATTTCCATTTCCGGGTAGTGTGATTGGTTTTTTTTCTATCGAAGGGGTGACTACTGCGTTCTTCTTTTCAAGCGTCTGTTCAAAACATGTTTTTTTACCATCAACTTCATAGCATTCCGGGATTTCACCGCTATAACGGAAAAATCTATTATCTGCTCTGACTCCCGGTCCAAAGCCACATTCAGCCAGTCCGTCGACGGTGCGAATATCCAGAAAGCGTTTTTCAATTTGAAAAGACAATTTGCAAACAGGAATTCCTTGCGGATTATTCAGAGTGAATATTCCCTTATTGCTTTTCAATGTGATCTTACCTGTCAATCTTCCGATTGTATTTGCAGGCTCACCTTTTTCCACTTCCATAAAAAAGAGCATGGTCGAGTCTGATTCTGGATATAAAAGGACGGTGCCGCCCGGACCAACATGATCATCCTCATCTTCATCGGCATCTTTATGAATGGCTGAACCAAACATATATGTTCCAGCAAAGCGAGCGGTATGCCTTTTTGCCGGCTCTGCTGAATGCATAATGCCATGTGAGGAAATGAACAATAGTATACAAAGAATGATCAGATGTCTCATGTGTAGTCCTTGTGTAGAATCAACACATATAACCCCGAAAGATTATGCCAAACATGTCATTGAGATGAAAATATTTCACTTTTCAATCAAAAAACGCCATAAAAAAAGGCCTGTCTTGTGGACAGGCCCTTATTTTACTCTTGTTTCATTATATGTCGCGTGAATATCCTACCATCTATTGCCTGCATTCTCAGGACATATACTCCCATCGGCAGACCCGAGAGATATATATTCAGGGCATCATCCAAATATGGTCCTGAATTCGTGAGAATCATTTGTCCCATCAAAGAATACATATTGATTGATTCAATTCCCGCACCTTTCAAACCACGGATATTGAATTGATTATGAGCAGGATTCGGCATGATGCGGATCATGGCAATATCTTCTTCTTCAATAGATGTTGCAATCTCAATCTTGAGTGGAATGGTATATGT
>JBJTFZ010000111.1:0-2595 GCA_046093685.1 bacterium | reverse complement strand
TCATTATTCAACATATGATGCTGAAAATGAGGCAATCAGAACAAAAGACAAAAAGATTGTCATTTTAGGTAGTGGTCCAAACAGGATTGGCCAAGGAATTGAGTTTGATTACTGTTGTGTACAAGGTGTGTTTGCTGCAAGGCAGTCCGGCTATGAGACAATCATGATCAATTGTAATCCTGAAACAGTTTCCACTGATTATGACACTACCACAAAACTGTACTTCGAACCATTGACATTTGAAGATGTCATCAATGTCATTGAATTTGAACAACCTGATGGTGTTGTCGTCACTTTTGGTGGACAAACCCCTCTCAAATTGTCCAAAAAATTGGTAGAATATGGTGTTCCAATCATCGGTACATCCCATGAAGGAATAGATTTGGCCGAAGATCGGAAAAGATTCGGTGCACTTCTTGAAGATCTTAAAATACCATGTCCGGATTGGGGTACGGCATTTTCCGTCGATGAAGCCATCATTATTGCAAATCGCATTGGATACCCAGTTTTGGTTAGACCAAGCTATGTACTTGGTGGAAGGGCGATGCACATTTGCTATAGAGAAGAATCACTCAAACAACATGTTGAAGATGCTTGCAAGCAATTTCCAGATACACCGATCTTAATAGACAGGTTCTTGGAACAAGCATATGAATTCGATGTTGATGCAGTTTGTGATGGTGAACATGTGGTTATCGGTGGAATGATGCAACATATCGAGGAAGCCGGTGTACATTCCGGCGATTCAAGTTGTGTATTGCCACCGTATTCGATATCAAATGAACAATTTGAAATCATGACATCATACACAAAAAAGCTTGCAAAAACACTGAATGTGATTGGTCTTGTGAATATTCAATATGCCGTTCAAAATGGTGAAATTTATATTTTGGAAGTGAATCCGAGAGCATCCAGAACAATACCATTTGTTGCAAAATCAACGAATGTCAATCTCTCTCAGATAGCCATGAGGCTTATGTTAGGTGAAAAGTTGGAAAACATCGATGTTCGTGATTTTTCACTTTCTGCAAAAAGAGTTGCAATTAAAGAATCTGTGTTCCCATTTATAAAATTCCCTCGAGCCAATGTGTTTCTTGGTCCTGAAATGCGTTCAACAGGCGAAGTAATGGGTATTGATGTTACATATGGTAAGGCGATCATCAAATCAAGAATTTCTTCAGGAAATAAATTGCCGGAAAAAGGGACAGTTTTTGTGTCACTGAGTGATCTAGAGAAAACTGTCAGGGCTGCCGACATTATGTCCGGATTCAAAGATCTGGGATTTACAATCATGGCTACAAATGGTACGGCCGATTATCTTGCAGATCATGGTATTGAAACTGTGCGTGTATTAAAGCATTATGAGGGAAGGCCAAGTATCATTGATCATATTGTAGCCGGTGAAGTGCAATTGGTAATAAACACGCCGATTGGCGAATATGCTCGATATGATGAGCATATTATGGGGCAAACAGCACTTAAACATTCTGTTCCGTTTTTTACAACTTTGGCTGCCGCATATGCTTCTCTTTCCGGTGTTCAAGCATCAAGACATGAACAACCGGAAGTTCGTTCATTGCAAGAATATTTTGGCAGAGCCAAACATAGCGGTGCTTGATGTCCGCACAAAGTAAAACCATATGGACTGTTGTTGATATTATTCGATGGGGAACCGAATATTTTTCATCGAAGGGAGTAGATAGTCCAAGGCTCACAATTGAACTCCTTTTGTCTGACATGCTGAACTGCTCCAGATTGCAATTATATCTCATGTATGATCGGCCATTGACAGAAGCGGAGTTATCTATTCTTAGAACCACATGCACTCGTAGAGCCAAGAGGGAACCATTACAGTATATCTTAGGCAAGTCATCATTTTATGGATTGGAGTTTGAACTTTCACCTGCTGTATTGATTCCAAGACCTGAAACTGAAACATTGATAGACATTATACTCAAGCATTGCAATGGATTAACTGATCCTATACGCATTACCGATATCGGTACTGGCTCAGGATGTATAGCCATAACTCTTGCCCATCACCTAAGGCATAGAAAAGATCTATCTATCATCGCACAAGATATATCTAAAGATGCTCTGGATATAGCACAAAAGAATGCTCAATTGCACAATGTAAAAGTTCAATTCGAACAGGCAGATTTGTTTGAGTATTCAGAAAAAATAGAAGGAATCATCGTTTCGAATCCTCCTTATATTTCTACAGAGGACTATTTTCAATTGGAACCGGAGTTGTTTTTTGAACCAAGAGTTGCCTTGACCGATGAATCTGATGGCTTGCGGTTTTACAAAAAAATAGCCCAAAAGATTATTGATGGAAATGGAGAAGTATCATCTTTTTTTCTAGAGATAGGATATGGTCAAGTCAAAGATGTGGAAAACTTATTCACATCTGTGACTTCCAATCTGCAGGTTGTAAAAGATTTATCAGGCATTGAAAGGGTGTTATGGGGAATTGTCGATTTATGATTACTATATCATAACATGGCTGTTTTCATTCATATGTGGACAGAAAAACCCCTGTTCTTGCCGAAAAAATTACTACTTTTGAGAGCCTTGTGCATGTTGTTAATGTAC
>JBJTFZ010000110.1:0-2381 GCA_046093685.1 bacterium | reverse complement strand
GTCCCGATTCGTGGGATTTGGAGCCATTTCAATGGGAACTCTTTCAACAACTTCAAGGCCATAACTTTCCAAACCTACCCTCTTGGTGGGATTATTCGTCAACAATCTCATTTTCCGCACCCCCAAAGAAGCCAATATTTGAGCTCCAATGCCATAATCCCTTGGATCAGGTTGAAATCCCAATTGAACATTAGCCTCTACGGTATCCAAGCCTTTCTCTTGCAAAGAATATGCTTTTACTTTATTGACCAAGCCAATCCCTCTGCCCTCTTGACGCATATAAAGCAGTACGCCTTTTTCTGCTTGCTGAATCATGGATAATGCGGCTGAAAGTTGAGGCCCGCAATCACACCGCAAAGAGTGAAAGATATCGCCTGTAAGACATTCGCTATGTACTCTCACCAAAATTGATTCATCTTCTTTCCATCCTCCTTTGACAAGAGCAACATGCTCTTTACCATCAACTGTGTTTGCAAACACTTTGAGGGTGAAATCACCAAATTCTGTTGGCAATTGCGCCTCTGCAACGGGTGTAACCAATTGCTCATTGCTGACTCTGTATTTGATGAGATCTTTAACGGTGATGATGGATAATTGATGTTTTTCGGCAAATTCCATCAATTGAGGTGTTCGCATCATCGTGCCGTCTTCGGCGAGTATCTCACAGAGAACTCCTACAGGATGCAGACCTCCCAATTTCATGAGATCAACCACTGCTTCAGTATGACCTGCTCTTCTGAGCACACCTTCTTCAACAGCGATAAGAGGAAATATGTGTCCCGGCCTGCCGAAGTCTGCCGGCTGAATATCAGATTTCACCAATGCCTTGATTGTAGCGGAGCGATCACTCGCCGATATTCCAGAACTTGTTCCATGTAAGTAGTCAATGGATACAGTGAATTTAGTACCATGTAGCGCAGTATTATCAGGAACCATTGGAGCCAATTCCAAAGCAATTGCTCTTTCGGATGGCATTGCAACGCAAATCAATCCTTTGGCATGTGAAGCCATGAAATTGACTTGTTCCGGTGTGCAAAATTCTGCAGCACAAATGATATCACCTTCATTTTCACGATCTTCATCATCGAGAACAACTACAACTTTACCAAGTTGAAGATCGTGAATTGCTTGTTCTATGGAATCAAAACTATCTTTCATTGTTATTGGGTATTGACTTGTGAAATGGCAACTTTATCAATTCGGATGATTGTTGCATCAGCAATCTTCAATTTGATGATTCCGGATTCTTCAACTGCATCAACAGTTCCATGGATTCCGGCTGATGTGACAACCTTATCACCTTTCTTAAGTTCCGAAATCATTTTCATGTGATCATTGTGACGTTTTCTTTGAGGGCGAATCATAAGAAAATAGAACACCGCAAAAATTGCAGCCATCGGCAATAGAGATGTCAGTAATTGTGAAATAGGATCGCCACCGGTGGCTTGGCCCTGCTGGGCATGAAGTTCAACTGGAAAAAATGGCATGATACACCTTGATTGTGATTATGTGATTATTTTCAAAATTGATGTTTTCCATTGTGCATAGGTATCATCAAGAATATGTTTTCTGGCCTCACGAACAAGCCACATATAAAATCCAAGATTCTGCATTGTGGCAAGTTGTAATCCTAAGATTTCACCAACCGTGAAGAGATGTCGCAAATAGCCTAAAGAATATTCACGAGAGGCATATAAATCCAAACCCGGATCTATTGGTTCATCGCTGAATTTATTTTTTAGATTTCTTACATTCATTCTAACACGAGTGGTAAATATGGTTCCATTTCTAGCATTTCTTGTTGGCATGACGCAATCGAACATGTCAACACCCATTTCTATGGCTGTAAGTATATTCTCAGGCGTTCCAACACCCATCAAATATCGCGGTTTTTCTTTTGGCATCATTTGGGTTGAGTGATCGATGATGTCATACATGTCAAATGATGGTTCACCAACAGCCAATCCTCCAATCGCATATCCATCAAAATCCATGTCAATCAATTTCGACATGCATTCTGTCCTCAAATCTTTATATGTGCTGCCCTGTCCGATACCGAACAAATACTGAGAATGTTCATATCTCGGAGAAGTTTGATCGAATGCATCTTTATTTCGTTTTGCCCATCGAATCGTCAAATCCATTGATGTCTTTGCTTCTTCATGAGTTGCGGGAAATGAAGTGCATTCATCCAATACCATCATGATATCACTTCCTATACAACGCTGTATTTCAATCACTCGTTCCGGTGAGAAGAAATGCTTTGAGCCGTCGATGTGCGATCGGAACTCAACACCTTGTTCGGTGATTTTCCGAAGATCTTTCAGAGAAAAAACTTGATAACCGCCCGAGTCCGTGAGAATGGGCTTATCCCATGAAAT
>JBJTFZ010000109.1:0-2379 GCA_046093685.1 bacterium | reverse complement strand
AGATTATATTGTGAGAATCATGCGCAATCGTTGATGCAATTGCACCTTTTTTTAAGCCCATTCCTTTCACAAATGCCAATGCAGGAGGTGAAGAAGTATATCGATTGATGACAGAGATTTTGATAATGTCTTGTAGTGGATCATTTGTCAAATACCCACCGGAATCAGACAATTGTGCAATTGTTGTGCTTGTTGTTAATTGACCGGGAATGCAACCGATGACATTCACCTTATTTGAAATAGCAGGTATTTGTAAATCTTGTACTGATATAGGTTGAATATTGCAGGGAGAATTCGGTTTAATGGAAATTGGCGGAATATCGACAATCACTTTGCCATTTTTAGCAATGGAATTTCCTTTGACATATACTTCTTTGGGTATAACATTTACCAAATCATTGCATATAATAAAGTCTGCAAAGTCACCAACTTGCAATGAGCCAATATCTAGATTATAATGAACTTTGGGAATGAGATGAGCAATTCGTAGAACATCCATGAGATTATATCCCTTCGCAATGGCACGAGCAACTATCTGATTGATATGTCCTTTAGCCAATTCATCCGGATGTTTATCATCTGAGCAAAACATGCATAGATCGGGATGAGATGCTATCAAAGGGTGCAATTCTTCAAAATTCTTAGCAGCTGATCCTTCTCTGATTAAGATTCTCATACCATACTGTATCTTCTCCAAAGCCTCTTCAAGGGTAAAACATTCATGATCAGTTAATATACCTGCATTGCAATATGATTCGGCATCCGATCCTCGAAGTCCGGGAGCATGACCATCTATTGGTTTTCCACTCCTTTGAGCCACAGCAATCTTTTCCATGACCAATGGATCTTTGTGAAGTACACCGGGATAGTTCATCATTTCACTGAGATAACCAATTTCATCCATCGCCATTAATTTCTCGATATCACTCAATCCGATTTCAGCACCGGCAGTTTCAAATTGAGTTGCAGGAACACATGATGGAGCACCATAAAGAATTCGTAGGGGAGTATGTTTCTCATTTTCAATCATGAATGAAATACCATCCATGCCCAATACATTGGCAATTTCATGTGGATCGCTAATTGTGGCTATGGTTCCATGTGGAAGGCAAAGACGAGAAAATTCCGTTGGTATCAGCATTGAGCTTTCAATATGCACATGAGCATCAACAAAGCCGGGAAGAATATACTGAGACTGAATTTCAGAAATCTCTGTAATGGAGCGAATGCGTGTACCCTCAATGATAAGTATTGCAGGAAATATTCTCCGTGAGTGAATGTCGACGATATTTCCTTTGAGTTCAGTCATAAGTCATTCAATGATTTTGGTGCCACTTACTTTGAAAATACGATAGTTTTTCAACCATATATCCGATTCCATACCATATCCATCTATGATCTCAGTGGATGTTTGTATATGTATGCGATCTTTTGTGTAGAGCTGTCGAGATTCTTCTTTCCACATCAACGATGGTGTTGTTAGCGTCGTATTTGTACTATCTGAACGAACATAAACATTTCCTTTGGCAAACATATCTCTTGTTTCTTCATTTATTGTTGCACTTTTTGCTGTGAGATACCCGGCCGGTTGAGATCTATTGTTCATGAATTGAACATAGACATTTGAATCCAATAAGGTTTCATTTCTAGATTCAAACACCCTTGCTTTTCCTGCTTTCAAAAGGGCGCGTATTCGGGTTGAATCAGAAAATACCATGGAGAAATCCCATATTTCATGGGTTGGAATCAACAATGGATTGATCGTGTCTTTTGCTATGGGGTTTGTTTTTGCATTGTAATCAATACAAGAAGTACCCATTGAACACAGAAAGAGTGCTATGCAAAAGTTAAGAAAATGAATTGATGACATGTTGTAATTCTGCCAATTCATGCAGGAAATTCTTCATTTCTGAAAGTGGAAATTGAGTTGCAGAGTCAGACAAAGCTTTTTCAGGGTGAGGATGTGTTTCTATGAAAATACCATCGATTCCCACAGAGATTGCAGCCCTCGCCAATGGTTTGATGAACGATCTCAAACCCCCTGATTGTTCTCCTCCGCCAGGTAATTGAAGTGAATGAGTGGCATCGTATATGATGTGACGCCCGGTCTCTCGCATAATCAACAAAGAGCGATAATCTACAACCAAATCATGATAGCCAAAGGTGGTTCCTCTCTCTGTGAGCCATATATCCGAGGCTCCGGATTTCTCGGCTTTCACTGCCTGTTTTTCCATATCATCGGGAGCCAGAAATTGACCTTTCTTGATATTTACAATTTTGCCTGTTTTTCCCGCAGCTTGCAATAATTCCGTTTGTCTGCAAAGAAAGGCAGGAATTTGTAATATATCTACATACTTGGCAGCAAGTTCAGCTTCATGT
>JBJTFZ010000108.1:0-3913 GCA_046093685.1 bacterium | reverse complement strand
TCTTGAGTTCCATTGATGCTCCTTTATCGGACGATTGTGAACATGCTTGAACGGAGAATAGTCCGATGCATGCCATTGCAATGATTGCTGAACGGATCATGTATTATCCTTGATGAATAGAATTGATGAAATAAGTGCCACGAAGATAAGGATTTATGGTCAAACCCCTGCAGTTCATCGTGATAAAGCAATGGATTCCCATTCAGTAAACGGGGATAAAAACAATGTTTCGCCATGTGTTGAAAAGCCGGGTATGGGTGTCATGAGTGCCCTTCCTTTTTTTCTCAATTCAAGAAACATCTGGAAATCATTCGGACAATGCCCTTTGTTTGTCCATTTTCTCAATGTTTTGATATCCTGTTTCAATGTGTTGACTTTGCAGGCGAATGTCATTGTGGTGCTATTGGTGATTTTCCAATGGGATGACCCTATGCAATACACTTTCGTCGCTTCGCCTCCATCAACATCCACAAAAGGATTTCCTCCTACAGCAGGAGATCGATATTTGTCGGGGTGATCATATAAACTACAATATGATGCCCCATAATTCAGAATTTCATGAATGAGTTGTTCGGATCCCGGACGATGCAGATAATCATTTTCCAGATGATAGACGATATCTTCATCTGGAAATGTCAAAGCAAGATCAAGACCCACATTGAATGTACCTGCGCCATGACCTACAGAAACCCGTGAAATCGCATCAGGTGAAACATATCTGCATATCATCGCATAGGTGTCTTCAGATACATTGTCCGCAATCACATGAAAAATTGCATCGGGAAACACGGTGACTGCATTTCTCAAACAATTCTCATTATTGATATATGCAGGTTTCACTTTGGAATATCCTGCATCCGAGATGCGGTAAATGATGTGAAATGTCATGCTGGTGGTTGTTATTTACATCGCATGTTCTTTGCCACCAAATCTCAATGAAAATCCGAGATTGATGACATAATCTGCAAATGCTGCATCGCCATTGGTGAATACACCATTGACTCTTGTCTTTTCAAGATCATCATAACTTTGTACTCTATTTCGATACATTGCTATTGGCAAACTGAAGAAGACAGACATTGAATTGAAACCATAAGAAATTCCCGGTTCAACAGATACCGCATAACCGGGTCTTCTAAACCCTCTGCTTCCACCAAATGCATCATGTGATGGAACGCCTTCTATCCGTCCACCGAAATATCCACTCAGTCCAAATGGTGAATTGTAAAATGCACCAATCCTTGCGCCATATTGATCAGGACTTGAAAACTCTATCACATTTCCAAAAGCGTCTTTTCTAAGCGTTGGTATTCCATTGGTTTCACGCGGATTGAACAGGTAAAATGCATTTGTCGCAATGGCAATTTCTTGAGAGACCGGATGATAACCTTGAAGATCTATTGAAAAACCTGTTCCCCCATCTCCCAATTGAATGGATTGATCTACAAATTGAAGCATATTGGTATCGCGTTTCGGACCCTGATTGTAAAACAAGTCTTGACAATCATATTTTCCTGAAGCCATTTTCACACCAAGCCCGATTGCATAATTGAAATCATGTTCAAATGGTTCGAACAACCAATATCCAATCCCGAATCTTATATCGGAAAATCCTGATGATCCCGTGGAATGTCTCTGTCCAAGGCCATTTGGTGGATTTCCACCATGTTCATACATCGATGAACGATTATGATGCATATATGGTAAGGTTGCTGTGGCATATAGTTGATCGGTGATGCCATAATTCAAAGTGACATCCAAAAAGCTTGACCAATTCCATACTTCAGTTCCATTTGCTACTCTCTCGGGCTCTTCATGATCTCCACGAAAATGTCTGAACGATTCGAAATATCTATATCCCGTAACGAGATTCCATTCACCGGGAGACAAATTAATGGACATGCCCATTGCATTTCCTCCACCACATGAACTCATTCCTCGAGTTGCAACACAGCCTTGGGCATTGATGTCGATCTGTAATAAACCGATCAATGCAAAGCATAGGTAAACAAATGTTTTCATCTATACACCAAACTATTGTTTGATAATTGAACAACGATACACTGTATCATTCATGTCGTATAACCTAATTTGAAATAAACCGGTTCCGATACCAGAGCAATCAACAATAATGCCGTTCTGATCAAATTGGCCTACAAAACTACGAACTATTCTCCCCTGAACATCGATAATGTCAATATGCTTGATATGCACTCCGGATAATGGAATATTCACAAATCCCGTAGTCGGATTAGGAAATACAGCCAAAACAGCCATTTCATTTTTCACAGAACTGGGCTCCTGCGGGATGCAACCTTGGGCATAAAACTCCGCAACAGTTGTCCAGGGATTGCCATTGATTTCTTTCAAAGAACGAAACTTCACATATCGAGCATTGATTCCTGCCGAATCCAATTTCAACCACTGAATCGCACTGCTATTGTCGAATGTTACGGGATATGCTTTACCCCAATCTGAAGTGTCTTTGGTAAAATAGAATTCTGCTTCTTTCACTCTTCCATTCACGCCATCGGCTCTTCCCTGATAAGCAAACTTGAATACCTTATATTCAAATCCAAAATCAATCTGCATTTCATGAGGAATCGTATCATTGCCCGTACTCCATCTTGTATGCCATATAGTGTTTGGATCATCATCTATCGCCATTTCGGCAAGTCCGGGATAATTCACTTCCTGGCTAAAAAATTTCAAGAGACGCCAATCTGTTTTGGGAAGCAAACCGGGATTATCGCAAGTCTCTATTGAAGGACATGGTCTAACCATCACAGGCACGATTGATGAAGTATATGTCTTCCCTTCTTGCTCCAATGTGAGCGTAACATTATATGTTCCTTTCGCACCATAGACAACTTGTGGATTCATAGCATTTTTGTCACTAATCCAAGCGGGTTCTGGTTCTATCTTCCATGTGCGCTTTGCATTCCGATTGATGAAGAGCGAATGATCCGTCATGAATACGGTGTCTTCACCACATGACACTTCTTGGGGTCCGACCCAAGCTTTTGCAATCGGTGTAAAACTTGTATCAATCATCTGTGTTTCCCACACACTTCCATTTCCGGCAACACGAAGTTTTCCATCTCGGAAAAATGGCAATGCAAGATTCACGCTCATACCCGCAGGATATCCCTCATTGAATAAGTCCCAATCAGTCATCGTTGCAGAGCGATAATATACTTTACCTGTTTTCGCATTCTTCGCATTCGTGAACAAATACACTATGTCTTTACCTGTTTTATCAGGTTGTATTACAGTACATTTAAGATATTCTGAAATAGAACCCGTAAAATCAGACCATGTATCACCACCATCGGTTGAGCGAAACACTTTACCGATGTCTGCGCTCCAAGTACCATTGGAAAATGTTGCATACACTACATTGCCATTTGTTGGCGATACCGAAATATGTGTTCTTCCCTTCCATGCATTTGTTCCATTTGGTGTGGCATACAATGATGGTTTGGCTTTCCATGTTTTTCCAAGATCTTCACTACGATAGATACCTTCATTCACGATATCCGCATAGATGATTGGATCTTTTTCAGCATAACTGATTTGCATGAATCGAACGGGATTGTCGAATGCATGCATCAAATCCCATGTGGAACCTGCGTCTTTCGACATCCAGAAACCTTTGCCTTCGCCTACAAAAACGGTTGTGCTATAATCAGGGTGATGCAAGAGATTTCCTCTTCTTCCACCGTATTCTTCCATGTTTGGGAATTTGCTGTAAATAAATCTCCCTTCAGGTTTTCCTGTTGCCGTTTTTGGTAAAATCCAACCATTACCCAAATCATTGAATGCAACATGTCGATCTTTATGATGTAATACCCAACCGGTCGGTGATTCTGCACCACCCATGCGCAATGCCTTGGGTTGATACATGTCTGAA
>JBJTFZ010000107.1:0-2019 GCA_046093685.1 bacterium | reverse complement strand
ATGGTATACTCCAGACCCAACATATAAAGGATCAACAAAGGATTTTTCAAAGTATGAGAAAGACATCATAAAAGGGAATTCTAAAATATTTGATTATTAGTTATTCTTCACTACTTGATCCTGATTGTACTTTCAATAAATCTCTCACCATCAAATCTGCAGATCTTTTCTCCATTGGTCACAAAAAGCAAATCACCTGCATTGTTCTTGGATATTGTCCAGATTGCTTTACCGGTCAATCCATCTTTTTCTGTGAATTGTTTCAGATTGGTGCCATCATAGGACCAAACACCGGCATCTATGGTACCAATCCATAATAGACCATTCTTGTCTTCATTGATGCTGAACACTCTTGCCAATGTATTGTCTTTTTGGGTGTCGAGTTTTTTGAGAAAATCAGGATTTCCTAAATGATGCTCTTCTGTGATATTTCTTAGTTTTTTTCCATCATACGAGAAAAGACCACCACCAATTATTACCAAACCACAAAATCCCTTTGCTATCTTGAAAAACTGTTCGAACAGCAGCGGAAGCAAGAAGTTTTTCAGTGAGATATGTATTTTTTTTGCCATCAAATAAACATACACCTTTGGATTCTGTTCCGAAAACCATGATTCCATTTTTATCAATCAATGAAGAATACACGGAATATGGTCTGCTATTATCAAAACGATGAGGTTTATATGTATCAGGATGTATAACGAATGAAGTAAATGTTTCGCCATCATAATAACAGATATTTCTACCCAGTCCGAAAAACAATCCTCCCTTCTGAGCATTCACCGGACCTGATTTCGCATTCTTGATGAAATCTGTATAAGTGAAGAATTGCAATCCATCGAATAATGAAATACCATCTCTGGTCGTGAACCATAATCTGCCGTGAATGTCTTCTTGTATTCCTAATACAAAATCACTGACAAGTCCATCTTTCTTCGTGAAATGTGTGAGCATGGATTGAGAATATCTATAGACTCCGTCCCCATTGGTGGCGATCCAATAATCTCCATTCTTCAATTGGAGGATGCAATCAATATTCTTACCTAATGATGTGGCTGGCTCGCCAAGTAGTATTCGACCAAATTGCGGGATTGTCTGGGATTGCTTGTTTTGCGCCGAACAAGAAGTACAAGTCAAACACAATATGAGAAGAATAAAAAGGGAGATAAGTCTACTCTGATATGTCACGATTTGATTCTACCAAGTATAGGAGAAATTATACACTGCCATATTGTTTCCATATCGAACAATTATGTAGTGATTGTGAATTGCGAAGCCACTTCTTGGGCTTGTTCGATATGTCTATATTCATGAGCTATGATGATGTCAATGGCCATTGATAGAGGATAGACAATATATTTATTTGCAGGAGATGAAATGATCGCATGTGCCTTGATATGATGTTCGCATTGCACAATCATATGCTTCAATTCTTCTTGATGCTGTCTGAAACGTTGAATGATATCAGCTTCAATTTCACTGTGACTTGGCTCCCAGATAGAAAATGTAGTGGTCTTCTTTTTCCTACTTCCTTTGATTGATGCCAATAAGGCCTTACCAAGAAACATAGGTATGAAACTGATCTTTCCAATAAATGGAATGGTATATGTACCATGTTCAAGAGCATGGACAATAGGAAAATATGTGGAGTTGATGATGATCAAATGCTCAAGTATTTGAGCAATGCTCCATGCTTGTGGATTCGGTTTTTGATTTAACTGCTCTTTGGTCATATCACCAAATTCGATTTCTATGATATTGGTGATTGTATCAATATGTGAATACCATTCTTGCATTGGATTTCCTAATATGATGTCGCCCCGATGGAGCTATCGGTGTTATTCCCCTCAGATGAGGGGTGGCTGAAAGCCGGGGTGGGACTCTTTATCATTTTCGATTTCATTTACAATTCTTCTTGTTGATTTTTACGTCTTTCCCACCCCCGCCTTCGGCGTCCCCTCATCCGAGGGGAATATCACAATGCCATCCAAAAAACATCTTCGCACTGGGTGCACAATT
>JBJTFZ010000106.1:0-2043 GCA_046093685.1 bacterium | reverse complement strand
CTCTTCTTGGAGTGGCACGTTCTACCTTCGCATTGATATTAGCAGGTGGTTTAGCCTTCGGTATGTCTGCAGACCGTTATTTGAGCGTATTGGAGTATAAGCCATATTCAACAAGGGGATCTGCGCCAATTGAGCAAATGGCCGGTAATAAACAAGACAATACAGGTGGATTTGATTATGATTATGCAACCAATTGGTCCTTTAGTCCCGAAGAGACACTCACATTTCTCGTTCCAAACTATTTTGGTTTTGGGAAATTGGAATATAAACCCAAAGGAGCAACACAAGGGCAAGTAGTGCAACCCTATTGGGGACAAATGCCTTTTACCGATGCGGCAAACTATATGGGAATAGGCGTTCTTGCATTGGCACTTCTTGGAATACTTGCTTTCAGAAAAGAGATATTCATTCATTATTTGATTGTCTTATCACTTCTCTCTTTGTTTTTGTCCTTTGGAAAAAACCTTCCAATCATCTTCGATGTATTCTATTACAATCTTCCAGGATTCAACAATTTCCGTGCTCCAATGATGGCTCTTTGCGTGATGCAATTTGCTGTACCTATTCTCTTTGGATACGGTCTTTCCGCTCTCAATGTCTGGAGGAATGAAGGATGGAGTCAACATAAAAATCCCCTTCTGATCATGCTCGGAGCAATGGGTATTTTGCTTATCTCAGGCTTCGTGATCTCCGAATCGGGATATATCGCCGATGTTCAAGCTGCCGGTAAAGTACCTGAACAGTTATTTGAATTTCTCTATGAACAAATGAGAAGTGATTGGCTAATTACCTCATTCATCGGACTTGGAGTTATTGCATTATCAATACTTTATGTCCGCGGAACTCTCTCAAAAGGGTTGTTTTACCTTGCCATTGCTTCATATCTGTTTCTTGATTTGTGGAGAGTTGGATACAGACCCATGGAAGTTGAAAAGGGTGATATCATAAAATCTGAGTTTGCAGAACCGGAATTCATATCATTCATCAAGAAAGATCAATCATTGTATCGAGTTGCAGACTTGGTGTATATGAGTATGGGTAAGACGAATATTCCGGCTTATTTCAAATTGCAAAATGTTCATGGTTATCATTCAGCAAAAATGCGAGTGTACCAAGACCTACTTGATATCGCCGGTGGTGGAGGTGGAAATTATATCACAAACAGTTTCTTGCTGAATCTCTTGAATGTGAAGTATATTTCTGCCCCGCAACAACTCATCCAAGGAGTGCAACCTGTTTTTGAAGGTACGATTCAAACTGCACAAGGTGCCATGCCGACCATCGTGTATCAAAATACTTCTGTTCTTCCAAGAGCCTTTTTTGTTGATTCCATAAAACAAGAAACACCACTAAGCATACTCCATCATTTGCGAGATGGTGATTTCAATCCTCGTTCGGTGGCATATGTAGAAAAAATGCCCAATGTTTCAATACAACCTGCAGGACCTAATGCCACAGCAAAGATCACTGGTTTCGAAAATCACAAGATCACGATTGCAACAGATAATCCCGGAATGAATTTCTTGCATGTCAGCGAAGTGTTTCTTCCGATTGGTTGGAGTTGTGCAATTGATGGCAAGAGGACAGAAATCTTCAAAACCAATTATGCACTTCGTGGAATTGTAGTACCCCCGGGAAAACATACGATTGAATTCACATATCACAGCGACATTTTTGACACAGGAAAGACAATCAGTCTTGGTGTGAATATTGCAACAACATTGAGTCTGATTTTGGCATTCTTTTTACAAAAAAGAAAAAAAACATCCTCCAACACACATTCATGAGCCGATTGAATCATGCCTCGTAATAAGTCTCGTGAAAGAGTGTTTGAAACATTATCCATAACTTCCATGGGCAATGAGGGTGTATCCATAGCACGGAATGACGATGGGATTGTTCGTTTCATTAAATATGGCGCACCCGGTGACATTGTTGAAGCAGAAATTCGTTCTTCACGAAAAAAATATGCAGAAGGCATTCTCCGTTCCATCATTACTCCCTCTCCTTACAGAATTGATCCCCAATGCTCATATTTTGGTG
>JBJTFZ010000105.1:0-2308 GCA_046093685.1 bacterium | reverse complement strand
GCCCTACTATTTGTTCTTTCCTGTCCTTTAATCCTACATTCGCAACCATACCAAGACCTTCTGGAATGGCAGATAGCTCAATCCAAAAGATGCATGGATGCCGTTTTGAAAAAAGAATTCTCAAAAGCTCATGAGATGTTCACCCCGGAAATGAAAAGAGAATTTTCAGTGGATACATTTGCAATCTTTTGGAATTTATTTGAAAAAAAGGCAGGGAAACCATACAAAGTATTCAATACACGAATTGACATAGATCCTGAGGACTCCAATCTGAGAACAGTCATCCATGCTCTCAGATGTTCAAATGGAAATTGGGAGATTCGTATGTCATTCAAAGGTTCATTTTTGATTGATGGTTTTTATGTAGATAAATTCACACCCAAGTACGATAAAAGATCTTATACCGTTGCTGACTATGTCAATGCCGATAGCATCAAAGTACGAGACCTTGTTATTGGAAAAGGAACTCCATGGGAAACAAATGGCATACTTACACTTCCATTGAAACCGGGCAAATATCCCATAGTTATCATCATACACGGAAGCGGTCCACTTGATGAGGATGGAACATATGTTGCAAACAAACCTTATGCCGATCTTGCTTGGGGATTGGCATCAAAAGGTATCGGAGTGCTTCGATTCCCAAAAAGAACCCGAAAATATTACTCAGCCATCAAGGATAAAGGTCTTGAAATAAATCCTGATTTGGAAAGCACCGAGGACGCCATAGCTGCTTTCGAAGCGGTAAAAATGTTTAGAGAAACTGACTCTTCAAATATCTTCTTGTTGGGGCATGGAACAGGAGGGATGATTCTACCTCGTTCATTAAATGCGATTCCCGGAGTGAAAGGAATTATCCTCATGGGCACCCCTGCCAGACCACTCCCCGATGTATTGATTGAGCAATTGGAGTATGTACTTACGCTTGACACACTCATATCAAACAGTGATTCTGAAAAAAAATTAGAAGCATTGAGAAAGCAATATGCGCTGGTTATTTCCCCAAAACTATCAAAAGACACTCCATCAAAAAATCTCTTACTAGAAACTCCTGCTTCATATTGGCTTGCTTTGCGTGGATACAATCAAGTTCAAACACTCAAGAAAGCAAAGAAACCTGTATTGATTTTACACGGAGAACGAGATTTTCAGTCAACCATGAAAGACTTTGCGATTTGGGAAAAAGCTTTCATCGGAACAAAAGGAGTACAGCATAGCCGAGCTAAGAAATATCCTATGCTAAACTACTTGTTCATGGAAGGGGTTGGAAAATCACATCCATCTGAATATGTCATTTTTGACCATATACCGGAAGAGGTAATGACAGACATTTCGGATTGGATACAATCTATAGTTACAATTCAGCGTTGACTATCGAGCCAATTGCCGGACTTGAACCGGCGACCTGCTCATTACGAGTGAGCTGCTCTACCACTGAGCTAAATTGGCTTGTACCAGAGCGAAATTACGATGTTCAACAGTATTGACAAAGAACGGCACCATGAAATTTCCTAATAGTGATTGCATTATCATAGGTGCCGGTGCCGCCGGGCTTTTCTGTGCAGGAATTATCTCTAAAGCAGGAAAATCGGTCAATGTGATTGAACATAACTCGAAACCAGGTAAGAAAATTCGTATTTCGGGCGGGGGACGATGCAATTTTACTAATCGAATTGTAAAGGCTCAACATTTCATTTCACAAAATCCCCATTTTGCAGTTTCTGCTCTAGCACGATATACACCCGAAGACTTTATAGCATTGGTTGAATCTCATGACATAGCTTATCATGAAAAAACACTCGGCCAGTTGTTTTGCGATGAATCTTCTCAGCAAATCATTGATATGTTGTTGAACGAATGCATATTCGAACATACAGATATTCATTATGATACATCTGTTGAACATATCACAAATAACGGCATATTTACTGTTCATACATGCAAGGGAGTATTTCAATCAAAGTCCTTGGTGATTGCAACCGGTGGACTCTCGATTCCATCTTTGGGTGCGACTCCCTTTGGTTATGATGTGGCTAAACAGTTCGGTCATGAAATCATTGAAACCCGTCCCGCGCTCGTTCCGCTTCATATTGATAGAGATATTTTTCCATGTTCAGACATTGCAGGAACATCATTACCCGTAGAGGTACATACTTCGACAAGCCCATCATTCAAGGAGTCTTTACTCTTTACACACAAAGGTCTGAGCGGTCCCGCAATATTACAGATCTCTTCATATCTACAGAAAGATTCAACTCCATTCACAATCAATCTACTTCCAACATTTGATTTCTCCGCAATTCAGGAT
>JBJTFZ010000104.1:0-4140 GCA_046093685.1 bacterium | reverse complement strand
GGTATGAAGGATGCTTGCCCCATCACTGAAACATAAACCAACTCATGCATATTCCAACGAAATCCCCCCGAAATTGCCAATGTGGGTAGGTTTGCCTGGAGTACGGTTGATTCACGGAAAGGAACATAGTTATTGATCAAGCTGTCATACACACGAATCGAGTTTGTATCCATACCACGAAGCTGAACGGAATAGGGGAGATATTCCAATCGAAGTATTGGCTTGAAAACGGATTCTTTATGTGATTCCACATGTAAGCCTATTCCGAGAGGAGATGAACTCTCTGCCTGAAATCCTCCGCCTGCATTCAACTGAGCGATTGTTTTTGGTGTATTGACATCATGATACTGTGAACTCGCAATTGCATATAAACCCCATTCCCAAGCAGAATTGGAAATGATGATGGGTTTTTGTTCTACTTTCGTTTGGAAAACCGTTCCTTCATATTGCAGGGTGAATGTTGAAATATTACCGGCAACATCTTTTGCTTCAATTTCCATGGATCCTTTTGTCATACCCGCAGTGGGTTTCACAAACAGTGTATACTGAGGAACCCCTTTATTGATTGTAGGTTGGGTAATAATTGCATTGTTTTCAAGCGCAATAAGCCCTTGAGCCGAAAGTATGCGAATCCTTTCCAGACCTTTGTCTTGAGAGCGTTCGTCGCGAATAACCACATTGATGGCCTTATCCAAATTCCTGCGCTCAAATAAAGGAGGTAATGTGTCAACAACTTCTTGCAATACTTCAAACCCTTGTCCAATCATGTTTCCATAGGCATCATTGGTTGCAAATCCATATGAATACAAGCCAAAAGGAACATTTGAAGTTAAGGTGTGAACTCCGAAAGGAACATCCAATTTCATTGTTACATAGTTACTTAAGCCAACGAATTCCGGTGCATATTTGATGGTATCAATCATTCTTCCGTTCAAGCGCAATGTTTCAATCGCATCCGATGGAATAATCACATTCACATAATGACGCCAATTGGTATAACTTGTCTTTGGAGTGGAGAATCTATACTCTTTCAAAAATTGCTGGGTGGGACTGATGATGAGCATCATGGGGTCACCAATTGAATCTCCTTTGATGCTCAAGCCTTTACCATCATTTCTTGCGATACCACCGAGAAATCCGTGTGAGTACTGTGCTACGAGAACCGGTTCACTTGCAGTCAACATGATATTTCGCGAACCTGCTGAAGTGTTCTCATAAATTTCACCGGATTGCAATTCTTTAAGCAAAACAGAATTTTCAAAAATCTTCGTGTTTGGTCTTGAAGCCAATACTCTATATGCATAACTGCTTCGTTTTGCAAATTGTCCCAAAATAAAATGCTTTCCCCAAGAAGTTACCGGCGGTACTTGTTCCACTATATAATTGCAAAAGGGAACACGCATCGGAACATCTGCACATTGATGACCGCTGAACACAGCAACCGGTTTTGAAGCTTGAACTCTCGTTCCGGAAAGATCGGGAAAAATAATGCTGTCTCGACCGGACAATCCAATCATACTAGGTGGATTATTCATCGCCGCAATCTGGTACACATCACCTTTGTTCATGATAACGGTGAATGGAACTTTGGCGGGTTTGTTTCTAGAGGTCATGACTGATGGCGTAACAAAAACCAATGTGCTGTCTTGCGTTGCAACAATTGCCATGTGAGAAACAAGATCATTTGTCGGAGTTGATTGATAACTCATCGCATAATATTCCAATCCTAAAGCAGTGATTGGCAATGCGAGATAGGAATCTGTTGAACTACCGCGCTCATTCAAGCAAGTAACGGAAATCGGTTGTTCGGATGTGATGCGCACCGCATTGGGTTGTAGCGTGCCGTCACCGGTAACTTCTGCAATCGGTGGAATGCGAAGTCTACGAACTGTCCCGCCAATAACGGTTGTGTCCAATTTATATCGAGCCCCAATGATTTCAATTTGCAAACGAGTGGTGACATCTGAACTGATGAATAATTCAAAGTTCGGGGTGCTTTTGTCTTCAATGTACACATCTCCGCCACGAGCATCCGTCAACTTCATTTTCCCAACCCGCCCCAATGCATGATGCCATGAGTTTTCCTGAAAACAAACCCAGAACTCGGTTCCCTCAGAAGTTTTTGTTATTGTCTTTTCTGATTTCTGGCCAAGAGCTTCATGCACCGAAAAAAATGCAAAGGTGAAGAAACAGAAGCACACGAAAAATGTAAATCGTTGCATCATTTTTTATGAACCATGCTCATGTGATATAATCCACTTTCGGTTTTCATGCGAATGACATATACCCCGCTTGAAAAATCCATCGGATTGTCAACAAGCAAGTTGAATGTGTATTTCCCTGCATTTTTGAATTCAGATGGAAATTGCTGAACAAGTTTACCCTGACTGTTGAATAAGGAGAACTCAACATTGCTGCTTTTCCCGATAAAATAATCGAATGAAGTAGAGTAGGAAAATGGATTAGGGATATTCATTTCCATACCTTCGGCTTTTGCCTGAACTATTGGGGGATCGGAAAATGAAAATGATCCGCCAATTTGATTGAAGTTGGTCAATGAATCGCCAATCTGAAAAGATCGTACTTCTATTTCAACATTCGTATCTCTACCTGCAAGAATCTCCAATCGTAAATACAATAAAACTCCAATTGTGTCAATTAGAGGATTGCTGCATGTGATGGAAAAGTTTTTATCAGTCGCATCTTCAGACAAAAATGTAATCGTGGGTTTCTTGCAAGAAAATAGCGTTCCCGGTTTTGTGAGCGCATCTATAAGATTCACCCTTTTTCTGGGAACGGAAATATTCACGATGCAGCTATTGTTCGCTCCTTTTCCCGTCATTTGAAGGAAAACAGGATATTCAATGATTGTTCCTTGCCGAACGGTTGTATCAGGAAGTGAAAAATTCACTACATCACCACGCATTTCAGAAGTGAATTTCGGAACAAGCAATATGAAAAGACAATATATTGGTAAAAATCTCAAAATAAAGCCATGTTATTCTATAATACAAATCTGCCGACATGTCATCAAACGCGGTGCAAAGATATAAAATTTACCCCTTGTTTACCCCGAATCGTCAGTCTGTGTGGATAAAGAAGTGAGGGTTTTACATAGCACTACATATCAGTGAAACATCAATGATGTCCTGAACCGAACAACCTCTTGATAGATCGCAATATGGTCTTCTAAGTCCCTGTATGATAGGCCCGATGGCTATGGCTCCGGCAAGCCTTTCTGTGATCTTGTATGCTATGTTGCCAGCATCCAAATCCGGGAAAATCAACACATTCGCATTGCCTTGAAGTTCGGATTTTGGTGCTTTCTTTTGTGCAATCGTGGGCATGAGAGCGGCATCAATCTGTAATTCACCATCGGCCTTGATGTTGGGATGCAGTGCACTGAATTTGGCATAGGCCTCTTGCACTTTCATGACATCTGGATGTGAGGCGCTTCCTTTTGTTGAAAAGGACAGAAATGCCACTCCGGGCTCTTTCTTGATGAGTTCTCTATAATGCTGAGCGGTCATGGATGCTATGTCACATAATTGATCTTTATCCGGTGAGGGAATAACCGCACAATCAGCAAAGAACATGATTCTTTCATCCAAAATCATGATAAAAAAACTACTGACAGTTTGAATTCCATGAGCGAGTCCGACTGTTTTAAGGCCTGCTCGAATCACTTCTCCCGTTGTTGAAACATTCCCTGCGATACACCCGTGAACATGCCCCAATCGCGCTTCGATTCCGGAAAAAAAAAGAGGATTCATCAATAGATCTTCAGCCTCTTGATTCGGTAGATTCACTTTGGTAGACTCAGCAATGGCTTCACGATGGCTTTGTGTAATACACTCAGAGGGGTCAACGATCTCCAAATGACCTATTTCAAATGATTGACTATTGGCGAAATTCAAGATATCTTGCCTTTTACCAATCAATACCGGTTGAGCCAATCCATGCTTTTGCAGATACACAGCTGCCTCCAAAACCCGGATGTCAATGGCATCGGGGAAAGCCAATCTGATCGACTTGTTTTTTGCATGATTCATCATTTCATTTCGAAATGCATGCGCTGTTTCATTACTCATTGCTGAACTTATTGGATGGCATTTTGTAATTTAGTTGCATATATTTATC
>JBJTFZ010000103.1:0-5692 GCA_046093685.1 bacterium | reverse complement strand
AGCCAACATTCAGAACACTCAGTGTATTATTCCGATTATTTAGAACTCCCCAAAGTACTTGACGCTCAATTTCCCGAGAGTGATAAGGTTGGCGTTGAGGCCCATGATGAAATGTTGTTCATCATTACGCATCAGGCTTTTGAATTATGGTTCAAACAAATTCTTTTCGAACTTGATTCAGTGATTTCCCTACTTTCTCAAGAAACTGTAAAAGAACATGAGATTTCCATTTGCGTTCACAGATTGAAGAGAATGCAATCGATTCTGCACATGAGCATGGAACAGTTTTCCATACTTGAAACCATGTCTGCACTTGACTTCATGGACTTTAGAGATTTGCTTCATCCGGCCAGCGGTTTTCAATCTGTGCAATTTCGTGTTCTTGAAATGAGACTTGGGCTTCCTGCCGATAAGCGGCTGAATCGTTCATTCATGAACGCAATGAAGGATTTTGACAAATCATTGGTTTTGACAGCCGAGAAGAAACAGACATTATTCCAAGCCGTACAATCATGGCTCGAACATACACCATTTCTGGAATCCGAGCATTATCGTTTTTGGGAAGAATATAAACATGCCATATCCGCAAGTTTTTCCAAAGATAGAAGTGATGTACATTCGCATGACATTTTGTCGGAGGAAGACAAGAGCAACAGAATTCAATCCATAGACCAAGCAGAACACAGCTTCAATTCACTGTTTGATGGCAATGCATATCAAGCACTGGTGGAGTCCGGTGAAAGAAGATTATCACACAAGGCCACTTTGGCTGCATTGTTCATTCAATTGTATCGTGATTATCCACTGCTTGACAGACCAAATGAATTACTCCAAGCCATCTGTTCATTCGATGAAACACTCTCCATCTGGCGATACAGACATGCTTCGATGACAATGAGAATGATCGGTGCAAGAATTGGCACGGGAGGCTCAAGCGGATTCCATTATTTGGCACACACTGCTCTCAAACAAAGAGTGTTTGGCGACATCACTTCATTGTCAGGAATGTTGATTCCCAGAAGGATCATTCCTCCATTACCGGATGAAATTGCCAAAAGACTTCAATTCATGTTTGAGCATGAATAATCTATCTTACATACAAAGAATCATGGATGATGTGTTGGAAGCATTGGCTCCTGACCATTGTGAAATATGTTCCCATAAACTATCTCCTCAAACCATCATTCACAGAATTTGTGACTCCTGCCTAATGGGATTTGAAGAGGCACCCAAACCTGAATCAATACTGAATTCTTTATTGAAGAATTCTCACCGAGATTCTTTATTGGTTCATGCTGAAAGTCTCTTTTCTTTTCATCATGAATCACAAGTGTTTCATGCCATACATGTGATGAAATACGATTTTGGAAAGAAGATGGCTTTCGATTTTGGAAATCTCATGGCTAAACGGTGTACATGCGAAACACTTGATGCAATAGTACCTGTGCCATTGCATAAAGCACGATTGAGAGAAAGAGGATTCAATCAGTCGCAAGAGATAGCAGAGGGTTTTTTGTTCGGTTCACGCATACCCGTTCTTAACTGCTTACAACGCAATCGTTATACGACATCCCAAACAAAGCTAACAGCCGATGAGCGACTTCTCAATATGAAACATGTGTTTGAAATTCTTCCTGATGTCTCAGTACAGAACAAGCATGTTCTTCTTGTTGACGATGTACTCACCACGGGTTCCACATTGGAAGCATGTGCTGAAATTCTTCTTGAAAAAGGTGCACGAAGCGTTTCAGCAATGACAATAGCCGCGGCGATTGTCAATTAAGGATCATAGTCATGAATGCCATTTTTTATCTATTGTGTTTTCTGTGCGTAGCAATCATTGGTTGTAATGAAACATTGCTTCAACCCAATGACAATCAATTACCTGAAACAACGATATTTCTGGACACTGTACGCACTCAACAAAATAGTAGGGTTTTCGTTAGCTGGTCCGGGGATGATCCCGATGGCATGGTTATAGGATATGCATTTTCTTGGGACAATAGAAATTGGTTTTTCACAAGGAAAAATGATTCGACTTTTGCTTTGCAGGTCGAGAATTCAGATACCAACTTCACTTTTTCTGTTGCATCGATAGATAATTCACTGAAGCAATATCCCTCAGAAGGTGAAAGACTCACATTTACAGATGCAAATGGTAATTCCACTTTTGATGATGGAGAATCATTCACTCTTCTTCATGGGGCAATTGATCCTACTCCCGCGCGTTTGCAATTTCCCATAAAAAATTCACTACCTGTGATTTCCTGGGGAAATGATACAACTGCCAAGTCTGCATTGTCGGTTGCTTTACCGGATACCACATTTGCTTTTGCCACATTCAAATTTTTTGTGACTGATCCAGATGGAGATGCCACATTGGAATCAATTGAATGGGCATTAAATGACTCATCATCAACAGCAAAATGGAAAGCATTACCAAAGGGAATGCGTCTTTTCAGTTTGTCTGCAAATGATGGATTATTGTTGAATGCAAACAATGTGCTTTACATGAGGGCAAGAGACATCGGTAGATTGAACAGTCACATGTTACAATACCCATCCAATGGAAAAACTTGGTTTGTCAAAGGGTCAAAAGGTCCTATTCTTTTGATAAAAGATTGTGCAAACAAAGATGCAGATAACTTTTATATCAAGGCACTCACAATGATGAGCGCAGGACAATTCAATGGTCGATTTGACATACTCGACATCAATACCACAAAAACCGCTGATGCACCGGCAAAAACGGTTCCTCCTTTCATAAGTCCAATGTTCATCGAATCATTGAAACTGTATTCAGCAGTCATTTGGTATACTGACAAGACCCCGAGCACAAGTCTTGCTCAGCAGTCTTTATCAGAGTACACTCGGTCTGGCGGCAAAGTATTGTTTATAGCAGACCTTCCGGCACCAATGGGTGAAGATATGCGAACCGAGATTCGTGATTTTTCTCCCGTTGATTCCATTGGTTCATTTGAAGTGTCCAGCGATCCATTGGCTATTCGCAATGGAACAATTTTCACTGCAATTGAACATGGAGGAACAACATATCCCGATTTGATCAAAGAACGAGGATCTGTTTTGGTTTATCCTTTATACTCAAAAGCAAATGCAAAACCGGTCTATGCACTCCCGTCAAATCCCAAATGGATTGGTAATCCAATTCTAGGTGTTAAGGATGATGAGTCCAGCATGGTATTTCTTCACATGCCTCTTCACTTACTCAATACAAATGACATGGCAATTGAGTTGATCAGTAGAATTCTCCTATCAGAGTTTAATGTACGATGAGTGTGCATTCACAATACCTTCTCGCAATCGAGACCACAGGACATATATGTGGCATTGCGCTCATGGACCTGAATGCACATAAACCGGTCTTGGAGCATGTGATTTATCAACCAAACATGCATGATGCAATGCTTGCCGAAATGGTTCGAAGGGCTATGAATGATTTGACGATAAGTGCAGAGCAAATACAATCGATAGCTGTATCCGCCGGCCCCGGAAGTTTCACTGGAATAAGGATTGGGATGTCTTTTGCAAAAGGTTGGTGTGCGGACGGTTCAACAAATCTCATATCCGTTCCAACATTTCAGGGAATGGCTAATGCTTTTATGCAATATCATTCATCTAAAGAAAATATGAATTCATTGTGTATAGCAATGAAATCTCACGGTGAAATGTGGTATTGTCAAACATTTGACATTCATACAGCAAAAGAAACCATGAATGTTTCCGTAATGACAATGAATGATTTACAATCCATCATCACTGATGAAAGCATTGTCATTGGTGATTATGCATTTCATCATGGACATGATATTCCAGAGATGTTCATGCATTCACATCCACAGTTTATTGCAAAACTTGGTTCACACATGCATAAACAAGGTATGTTTTCCTCGGTTGCAATTGCAGATTCTCATTATCATGCAGAGTTTACGCCCACAATGAAAGAATCAAACACATGAGTGCTTCATGGAAATGTGTTCAGTTTTCCGAATTAAATGGATTCGAAGTATATGAACTGTTACTCCTGCGTGAACAGGTCTTCATATTAGAGCAAGAATGCTTGTATTCGGACATTGACGGAATTGATCTTCACGCTTATCATGTGCTTGGCATGAGCTCCGACCGATTGATTGGCTATGCCCGCATCTATCAGGGGGATTCTCCCGGAACTATAAAGATTGGTCGAATTGTGGTGCCTCAGTCTGATCGGGCACTGGGTTTGGGAAAAGAATTGGTGTCAACTGCAATTGCATTTGCACAAGAGATTTATTCACCCGGAAGCATTCATATTTCAGCCCAGTGTTATTTGCTCAACTTTTACAAGTCCTTCGGATTTTCTGAAGTTGGTGAATCTTATATGCTTGATGGCATACCACACAACAACATGATATTATTACCGGTATAGATTCATGAAAAACTTATCAACTTTATTGACATCACTTAATGGATTCACCGTAAAAGGTCCAACGGAAAAACCGGTAAGTTCCATCGAATATGACAGCAGAAGTTGTCAGGAATTTTCCATGTATGTCGCCATACCCGGTAGCACCAATCCCCCAACTGACGGGAATGCATATATCGCTGATGCAATTGAAAGAGGGGCCAAAACAATAGTGACCGATACACCTGATTTTACCGCTCCCGCCGATATTACAATTATTGGCGTTCCGGATTCTCGTATTGCACTTTCTCGCATCTCAAATGCGTTTTATGATCATCCTTCGAAGCAATTGAGGATTTATGGAATAACGGGCACAAATGGAAAAACCTCCACCACATTTTTGTTGAAAGCAATTTTGGAAGAATCGGGTGAGCCCACAGGACTTATTGGAACAACCGGAAATTATATCGGTGATGAACGCATTGCCGCAACACATACCACTCCGGAGTCTCCACATTTGTGTCAGTTATTATCCATGATGGTAAGAAGAGGAATCAAGACAGTCGTCATGGAAGTAAGTTCTCATGCTCTTGCTCTTCATAGAATTGAAGGGATTCGTTTTGCCGGTGCTTTGTTCACAAATCTAACGCATGATCACCTTGATTTTCACGGAACCATGGAAAGATATGCTCAGGCAAAAAAGCATTTGTTTGATCTCTTACCTAAAGAAGCAATTGCCATTGCCATTGGAGATTCTCCCTATTCATATCTCATGCTAAGTGATACCAGGGCGCAAGAAAAATATCGGGTCGGCAGGTCAAATGCTTTTGACATTACAATTGATCAGGAAAATCACTCTCTGTCCGGATCTTCCTATCGTTTGTCATTCGGAGAGGCCATCCCTGAATTTCAACAAACCGAAATAGATATTGTTTCTCCATTGATTGGTAGATTCAATGTTGAAAACACCGCCATTGCAGCATCACTCGCCCATTTGATCGGGATAGAAGCACACATAATTCAACGTGCTCTACGATCATCTGAAGGAGCTCCCGGAAGGATGCAACGATTGCGATTGCCAAATGGAGCTTTGGTCTTGGTTGATTATGCTCATACTCCGGATGCACTTGAAAAATCTCTCTCAACATGTAAGTCATTATTGAATATCACAGGTAAAGGAAGATTAACCGTGGTATTTGGTTGTGGTGGTGGACGAGATACAGCGAAAAGACCTGTCATGGGTAAAATCGCCGGCGAGCTTGCCGACAATATCATTATCACCGATGATAATCC
>JBJTFZ010000102.1:0-8350 GCA_046093685.1 bacterium | reverse complement strand
CATGAGATATTCTGAATCCATCGCCTGATGTAGTTTCATTCCCAAAGGAGCTGAAATATATGCACTGTGGTCTTTTGTACCAACCCAATCAAATTCTTGATGATAACCCATTTTATATCCATGAGATATAACTGTTGGATGCATCATGTGTTGATGTTTGGGATGTGTCCAGAGTACAGCGCATCCTTTTGGTGCATATACCCATTTATGAAAATTCCCTGTATACCAATCTGCGCCAAGTTCATTCAGATCCAATGGAATCATTCCGGGTGCATGTGCGCCATCAACAAATACGGGAATCTTCTTTTTTTTGCAGATTCTGATGATCTCTTGAATCGGAAAAATGATACCGGTTGGTGATGTTACATGATCAATCACCAAAAGCTTGGTTCTTGCATTGAGATGTCGCGAAATTGCATCGATACATTCTTGTGGATCGGCAATAGGAAATGGCACATTGGCCTCGATGAGTTTGGCACCAGTTATGGACATTGCATGGTGCAATGTTGTTCGCACGGCTCCATATACATGATTCGTGGTGAGTATTTCATCACCTTTTTTCCATTTGTGCATGAGTGACTGTATAACCACATTCGCACCGGTTGTGGCATTGTCCACGAACACGAGGTCATCGGCATTCGCTCCAATGAATGGAGCAATTTTTTGCAGTGAATCTCTCAGTAGAATAGGCAATTGGTGCACCATGAAATTCACGGGTTGCATTTCCATTCTTTTCCGAATGGCATCTTGATACTCAAGCACAATGCGTGGAGTGGCACCAAAAGAGCCATTGTTTAAAAAGGTTATGCGTTGATCAATCAAAAACAAATCACGGATGGATGTGGATCCAAACACCGGTTGTTTGATTGTTGGAGGTAATTTCGGATATGGAATTGGTTTCATCAATCTTCAGGATATGTCTAGAACAATACACCCAAGATTGTAAGCATTCTTGGTATATTTGCATCATCTGCTTTCTAGGCAAAACTACGATTTACTTACCGTTTGCATGAATTCGCCATGAATTTTCTTGAGATCTCCGAGAATGGTCGCATAGCCACAGTTCGATTAAACAGACCTGAGAAAAGAAATGCCCTCAGTCCGGCTTTGCTTACTGAAATCCATGATGCATTCAATCATCTCGGATCCAGATCCGATATTTCCGTGATCATCCTTGAAGGTGCGGGCAAAGCATTTTGTGCCGGAGCCGATTTGGAATATCTTGAGCATATGTCAGGATTTTCCATTCAAGAAAACCATCAGGATTCCTTGCATCTCAAGAACGCCTTCCATGCGGTGTATACATGCCCGAAACCCGTCATTGCCAAAGTGCATGGACCCGCAATTGCGGGCGGATGTGGTTTGGCCACGGTATGTGATTTCGTGATTGCGGGTGAATCTGCAATTTTTGGGTATTCAGAAGTAAAAATTGGGTTTATACCTGCAATCGTCATGGTATATCTATTGCGGAAAATAGGTGATACCAAAGCGCGCAGACTTCTTCTTTCCGCTGAAAATATTTCAGCACATGAAGCGGAGCGTATCGGACTCATCACCCAATGCGTCAGTGATGATGCTTTGAATGAAACCGTGATGCTACTCGCTGAATCATTGCTACTCAACAGTTCTTCATCCATGGCTTTGACAAAGGACATGATAGCGAATCTTCATGGCATGTCATTGGAATCCGGACTCAATTATGCTGCATCAATGAATGCATTCACCCGAATGACCGAAGACTGCAAAAATGGAATACAATCATTTCTCAAGAAATAATCTGAGGCATCTCATGCACAATATCCTGATCGCCTGCCTGACCATTCTCACATTGTCCGTGGTACAAGCTCAAGAAACCACAGTATTGCTCAAAGGTATCATCACAGATCGCACTTCGGGTAAGCCAGTTGGTGTGAACTATGAAATCACCGATGCGCAAGGCAATAGAGTCGCAGATGCAAAGTCCAATGCAAAAACGGGGGAGTACTCATCGGCTATCAAACCCGGGGCTGAATATACAATGTTCTTTTATGGTTTTGATATTCTTAAATCTACGAAGACTGTCAGCATTCCACCGGCAACGAAGTATGAAGAAATTCCCGTTGATTTCACGGTGGACAAATTGGCAAAGGGAATGGAGTTGTCAGCTACAGAGGGATTTGAAGCGGGGAGTGCATCATTGAATGAAATTGGCAAAAAGGCAATGTCGGAAATGGTAGCAATGCTGAAAGGAAATCGTAATCTGCATGTGAATGTCACACTACTTCCCGATATGGCTCCCCCTCGTTATGAAACCATTGCAACGCCTAAGCAGGACAAGAAAAAGAAAAAAGGAAATGAACCGGCTATACCACCTCAACAAAGGTTGTTGAATCCTACGGAAAGAGTTGCAATCAATGCTGATTTGCAGAAGCAAAGAATGGATGCAATAGTAGGTTCTTTCCCTGATGCATCAGCTCAAATGAAGCGAGTACATTTCATTTTTGACAAATCATCGGACCCCTTGCAGGATGCAAAGAGAAACACTCTGATTGTCAATGTTGGAGAAGTGAAGAGTTTGTTTGATTAAATGAGATGTTCATATTCTTTTGGAACATCAATCTCCATCATGAGCATTGCCGAGGCAATTGTTTTTCCCTGAGCATCAAGCTTGAGTGAAACGGTCCCGCCGCCACCAAGCGTATTGTTCAACACAAAATTCACCGCCCAAAGATTCGGTATTTCATAACGCTCAACGGTTCCCAAAGTCAATCCTTTGAAATAGTCCTTCACGCGTTCTGTTGTCAACACATCACGAATGATGGGATACCATTCCTCCTTGAAAGCAATCACTCCACAATTTGCGGCATCACCTTTATCGCCACTGCGGGCATGTGCTATTGAAGACAATCTGATTTTCATATGGTTATCGTCCGATATTTAATACTGTTGCGATAATAGTTCTATTTGGTGCATGTTTCCTGAATTCACAAAGATGAATTCCTTGCCAAGTTCCCAATGCCATTTTTCCATTTCTAATTGGAATTTTTACATCACATCCAATGATGGATGATAGCGCATGGGAAGTCATGTCATCATCTCCCTCGGCAGTGTGCCTATACAATTCACGATGCATGGGAACAATTCTGTCGAGGATATCCATCATGTCCAGAGGAACATCAGGATCGGCATCTTCATTGATCGTGATTGCTGCACTGGTATGGCACAAAAACAAATGGAGTATTCCTGTCTTGACCTCTTTCAGCATGTCATCAAGTTCATGATGAATCAATGAGGTAATGCTATGAATTCCTCTGGGCCTTGCTGAGATGATGAGTGTTTTCTGCATCATGTCAATGTAAATGTCAAACCATCATAAGCAAGAAAGCATGAATCGGGCAATGTTTCCTCACATTCGGCATGCTTCACTTGATGAGCGATATGCGTGAAATATGTTTCTTTGGCATTTATGGTATATGCCATTTGGCATGCTTCTTCAATCGTGAAATGCGTTGGATGCTTATGATATCGCAGTGCATCGAGAACAAGTATGTCAAGATCTTGCAATTTGGCGATGGAGTCAAGCGGAACATGATTCGTATCGGTACAATATGCCAGGTTTCCAAAGCGATACCCATTCACTCGAATGTTTCCATGTTTCATAGGAATCGGTATGACGGTAATGTCACCAATGGTGAATGGTTCATCATCGATGATTGTAAAATCCGCACCCGGAACACCGCCACCCAATTGCTCTATCTCACCAAATGCATATGGAAATGTTTTTCGAATATTGTCATATGTCTGTTGAAGCGCATAACATTGCAATGGAACATCATCATTGTAAAATGTATATGGCCTTGTGTCATCAAAACCGCTGATATGATCATAGTGATGATGAGTATAGATGATTGCATCTATGTTCATTACCGAATGCGTGAGCATTTGTTGTCTGAAATCTGCAGAGGTGTCAACAACTATTGTTGTAGTTTCAGACTTTACAAGCAATGAAGTTCGCAGTCTTTTGTCTCGCGGATCATCGGATACACATGTTGCGCATGTGCATGCTACGCTTGGCACTCCAGTGGAAGTACCTGTTCCGAGAATAGTGACTTCAAGCATTAGATATGGCGTTCAGCATGATATGAACTTCGTACCAATGGACCTGATTCAACAATCTTGAATCCTTTGCTTAAACCGATTTCACGAAGCTGATCGAATTCATTTGGATGAACGAATCGATCAACAGGCAAATGGTTTTTTGTTGGTTGAAGATATTGTCCCAAAGTGAGAATGTCAACTTCCACTTCGCGCAAGTCATCCATCACTGTGACTATTTCTTCCATTGTTTCTCCCAGACCGAGCATGATTCCTGTTTTGGTCCGCAAGCCTTGCGATTTACATTCTTTCAATACTGCCAATGTCCAAGGATATTTTCCTTGAGGACGAACCTTGCGGTATAATCTGGGAACTGTTTCAGTATTATGATTAAGAATGTCGGGTCTTGCATCAATCACTTTTTGCAAGTTTTCCATTTTTCCCTTGAAATCCGGAATCAAAACTTCAATGCTCACACCGGGATTCATTTCTCTGGAGCGACGAATGGTTTCAGCCCAGATATCGGCACCGCCATCGGATCTTTCATCACGGTTCACGGAAGTGATCACGGCATGCTTCAAATTCATTTGTTGAATTGCCTCAGCCACATGCAATGGTTCATGTATGTCAACTTCCATGGGTCTGCCTGTTTTCACTGCGCAGAATCCACAGGATCTTGTACATGTGTCTCCAAGTATCATGAATGTTGCAGTACCTGCATTCCAACATTCAGCGATGTTCGGACATCTTGCTTCCTCACAAACAGTATGCAAAGCCTTTGACCGCATCATTGTTTTGAGTTGAGCATATGTTTCACCGCCCGGTGCTTTTACTTTAAGCCATTCAGGACGACGATTACTTGGAACTTCGGCGGGTAAAACCGGTAATTCAAATGATATTGGTGTTTGAGTTTCTGTCAACATATGTCTGTATGGTGAATTGTCAGCAAAAGTATCAATTTGATGATGTTTTTCAGTTTGCAATCGTATATGGTTGATAATATCCTGATTCCATCATTCGAAATGTATGGGGATATTCTTTTTCATAGGTTGTATTTGGTGATGTTCCCGCCGCCACAAATACGGTTCTCGCAGGAAACACATGTATTGCGCCTTTATGAAGATCTCCGGTATGTTCAAATTTCACCGATTCGATTGCACCATATTGATCAAGCATGCATTCTATCGGGCTCAACTCTTCCATGATTGTGATTCCTTCTTCAAGGGCTTCATTCACTTCCTCATGATTGAGTTTATATGCGGGTGATTGATTGAGTTTTTTCCGATATACCAATGTGACTCCACCCCATTCTTTGAGATATGGAAGGAAATCGGGTATTTGATTATTCCGCTTCGCTTCCATTCTCACTTCATGTATTATTTTTCCATGTTCGAAGAATCGTTCAGCGATGATTCGTTCTTCCTCATCATAAACATCCACAAAGTACTGTGGATATTCTTCACTCATGCTTGATACATGCAGATAAAACTTCTCCACCTGAATCGGATAATATGCAAGAGTTTCAGTTGCGGTGTCAATGGCAGTCAATCCACCACCAATCACTATGGCAGGCAATGACACTTGAAGATTTGCCATGGAGTCCATTCTTGCCGCACCGGTCAATTGCAAAGCCATGAGAAAATCCGATGCCTTGCGAAGTCCTCTGCTGAGATTGTTCTTCATGCGAATCAATGTTGGTTTTCCTGCACCGGTTGCAAGTGCAACATGTGAAAAGCCAAGTTTCCACGCATCTTCAATCGTCAAAGTCCCACCAAATCTCACGCCATCGAGTATTTTGAAATTCTCTCTGCGTTCTAGAAGAAGTTGCAATACCGTGAGGAAATTTTTATCCCATCGAGAAGTGATGCCATATTCACTCACACCTCCAAATCCTGAAATGATTCGCTCATCCAATTCTCTTTCAATAGTTGTTTTGAATGAAGGAAGTCGATCATTTTTCTTTAACTCATAAATATCCAAGGCAGATTCAATCTTCAATCCCTCTACAGCAACAACGGCAAAGCCTTCATTAAGCAGATAGTGTGAAAGTGTATACCCGGCAGGTCCAAGCCCCACCACCAATACCTTATTCCCATTATACTTCAATGCATAGGGTCTCCGAACATTGAGCGGATTCCATTCCATGAGCAGAGCATAGATTTCAAGTCCGTCTTGCATTGAAAGTACATCAGATAAAACCGATGTTTCAATTTTGGGAATATTCACAGGTTCTTGTTTTTGGAAAATACACCCTTTCATGCAATCATTGCAGATTCTGTGACCGGTTCCGGCGCACATTGGATTGTCCAACATCACCATTGCAAGAGCAGAGAGAGGATATCCTTCTCTTCGGAGATAATGCATTTCAGATATTTTTTCATCAAGAGGACAACCCTTGGTTTCTACCCCCAATGGATTTTTCTTGATTGATCCGTCTTTTTCATGAATGCCTTTTGAACATGAATCTTTTTCTCGTTCATGACATATCATGCAATAATCAATTTGCTTGGTGACTTCTCTTCTCGTTCCACGACGATCAGTCAATGCAAAGCCATCACGCTTTCTGTGATGATTAGCATCATATTGTAAAACTCCATCCATATCAGAGATGATGGCATGTTCAAGATGATCGAAGTCTAATTTCTTTCCATTGAACTCACTTATCCAATCTGAAATCAATCCTTGCTCTCTCATCGAGAAATAAAGGATTTCTGCTTTGTCGAGTAATTCCTTTTCTTCATCACCTCTAGACATCGTCTTTGTCACTATCAGTGAAAAGTCATACTCTTTGTCACCAGTTGGTACGATACTTAATGCTTTACAAAGTTCAATGAATTCAGATTCAATATCCTTGACGGCATCATCTCCCAATAATATTCCCCTTCTACGAATGAGAGCCTTTTTTGTGAAGTCCGCTTTGGCTTGAACCACCAATCGCTCCTGTCTTAGAGCTTTATAGATTTTTGTGAGGCCATCATTGTCCGATACCATATCTGCAAGATATGATTCAAGCACTATGGCTGTTTTTATCAAAGCTTCTGAAAGTTGTATTCCGGAAAGATTCCCAATTTGAAGGGTGGCATAAACATCACATACTTCCGGATGGAATTCTTCCATGAAATGTAGAAAAGCTTTGTGATGTTCAGCGGGACTGAGAGTAACCTTCATTACCGTATATTCAATCGTGACGAAATTGTTGTGCCGGAGCGAATAAAGTAAACTCCACTTGGAGAAGACCTAAGAATATCTTCCAATTGTGCAGCGTCAATTCCTGTTGCTATCATTACTCCATTGGAAGAGTATAGGTCAGATGGAATGACATTTTGATTGGAAGCTAAATCCTCAATTGAACTGATTCCTGTTGTGCGATACACAATCACATAAAAGTCTTCAATAACTATTTGACCCACGCCGAATGAGTTTGGAAGAATCGTATGTGATTTCTTGGAATCACAATTTACTCTAAGTGCTCCACCACGGTCAGTCAACACTACGGAATCTGTTCCTGTTCCCAAAGGATAATCCCATGAAAACTTCATCCATTTTTTATCTGCTTTCCAAGGTGATACTTGAATCCAAAATGTGTCAGCACCGCGAATCGGCTCAGTATTGCGAATATCTCTGTAAGAGAACATGTCTACTGCACTAGAAAAGTACCCGTCTTTGTTCACATCGATGATTGCTACAGCATGAGCTCCTGTTATTGGATGCAAAGGTGGTAATTCTTTTTCTCCAAGTGCTGCATCAATTCCATCTGTTGCCCCTTTTATAAATCCAATTGTGACGGTTGGTTTATCATTCGATGTATTATCTTCATAGGTCAATGAAAAAACCTGCGCTGATACCATGTTCGGAAAAACCAACAACAAAATGGTAATAATGTATTTCATGATATATCCTCCTGATAGAAATATAGGGTAACAGAGCAGAACTCTGTTACCCTATAAGAAATCAACAATGTTGATGATTATCTGTTGATGATGATTCTCTTTGTAGTAACAACGCCATTGACATTTACAGTCAATGTATATGTACCTGCTGGAATTTCATCTGTATTGATAGTCATCGCATTACCATTGAATGTTACAGTTTTGACTGTGGAACCGAAGAGGTCAACCAAGTTGACATGTACTGTTCCTGTCATTGCTGAACGAACATTGATTACTGAAAATGGAACAGTTAATCCGAATCGCTTTGAATTGCCACCGGTTATTGCTCCTGACATGTTTGATGTTCGCTTTGGCAATAATGCTTATGCAACAAATAGCAATGACAT
>JBJTFZ010000101.1:0-6192 GCA_046093685.1 bacterium | reverse complement strand
TGAGCGGGGCGGTACAGTTATTTGGTCAAGCCGCTGTACCTTTCATCACGATTTCGCCCGATTCACGGGCCAATGGTATGGGGGAAACGGGGACAGGTCTGGCAGATAATATTTATGCCACCCACTGGAATCTTGGCGGACTTGGTTTTCAAGTGCCCGCAACCACAAAGTCCAATGACAAAAAAGTTGCATTGGCCTATGCAAAATGGTTGCCCCAATTCAATGCAGATTTGTTTTATGCACATGCTGCGTATAGCCAATATGTACCATCACTCGAAGGTACGATCAATGCAAATTTCATGCTGATGAATTTGGGTGAATTCAAAAGAACGGATTTCAGCGGAAAAGTCCTGAACACATTTCGTTCCTTTGAATACTCTTTTGGTTTGGGATATGGTACATTGATTGCCGATGACATCGGCGCAGGTTTTCAATTGAAATATATTGAGTCCAATCTTGGTGCACCCGTCAATGTGCAAGGAAGCGGTACAGGTGATGGTATCGGCCGAAGCGTTGCTTTCGACTTGGGCATGTTATGGCGCCCTGAAAAACTAGATATCTTTGGTTTGGAACTGGGTGATAAATTTGGTCTCGGTTTCAATCTCGCGAATATCGGTCCGAAAGTCACATATATCAATGTGTCTGATCCACTGCCAACAACATTGCGCATAGGAACCGGTATAACTGTTCTTGAGGATGAGTTCAATAAACTCACATTTGCTTTCGACATGGCAAAATTACTCGTGCGTCGTGACAGTGTTGTCAATGACCCGATCCCAAAGTCTTTCGTCACGGCATGGGAAAGAGGCGGAATCGAAACTTCATTCGGAATGGAATATTGGTATGAGCAAGTGGTTGCATTGCGCGGTGGCTATTTCTCAGAGCCTGCTTCCATTGGAAACAGAAGATTCTTTACAGTAGGAACAGGCATCCGTTATGATGTTTTCAACTTGGATTTCAGTTTTGTGATTCCGGTAGAAGAAAATCATCCACTCGGAAATACGATGCGATTCTCATTGATTGGGAATATTCTCTAACATCAGACATCGTCATTCTTTACGAACAGGGAAATGCCTCGCGGTGTTTCCCTGTTTCTCATTCATGGCAATCATGGTGATTCTATACATGGAGAGTTCAACATTCATTCGAAGATTGGCAATGCTGTCATTGATTGGTGGCATCATGCATGTCATCATTGCTGGAATTTTTTCGATTCCTCCCCAATCGGATGCTTTGGATTATCATGAACATGCCATGCGTCTTGCAGAGACGCAATCATATACTGCTTTTGGAATCCCCACAGCTTATCGACCCATTGGTTTTCCGGCGGTATTATCCATTGCTTACATGGTTTACCCACATGTAATCTCCGGTTTTATTTTACAATCAATGTTCATCGCACTCACTGCATTTTGTTGTGGTTTGATATTGTTTGATGCAGGTATTTCGGAAATGAAATCGTTGATTGGTGCGGGCATCTATCTATTGCTTCCCATGACTTGGGTGCAATCCATGACATTGATGTCCGAACCTCTTGCAATTTGCGCCATGATGCTGAGCATCACAATCCGTTTCCGATATGCGAATATCGTTTCTCGTGGAATCGAAGGTATGCTCTGGGGGATTGCCATTCTTGCAAGACCAATCATGCTGTTTTGCGCAATCGCAATTTTTTTGTTTGATCTAAAACAAAGACCCCATTCAAAATCATTGATTATTTCATTCTTTGTATGTTGTTCATTGACACTCATGCCTTGGATGATACGCAATGCGATTGTGTTGGGTGCTCCAGTGATTGCTTCCAATACGGGAATAAATCTCTATATCGGGAATAATCCTGAAGCAAATGGCTCATATAATGTTGCATCAGGCATGAAGACATTTGACCTTCTCCCTGAAATGAAAGCACAACAATCCGCGATGAAAGAAGCATTCAATTATATCATTGCCAATCCAATATCTTCATTGATGATGATTCCCAAAAAAATTGCTTATCTCTTTTCATCTGATGTGTATTTGCCTTTGCAATTATTTCCCCGGCAAGGAAAGTCATATCGAGAAGGTATCACGAATCTACCGGGATGGTCATTCATACTGATAGTCCCCGGTGCAATATTGACTCTGATAGCTTTATCGCATGTTCGTATGATGAAAGAGTTAGAGGAAAAAGATTATTTCTTTGCATTGATGATTGGCATGATTCTCCCCTGTATGATATTTTTTGGCAGTCCACGCTATCATGAACCAATGATGCCTCTATTCCTCATTGCAATGATGATTGGTATACATAAGTCAGGGAATCTTATCGGTGCGATGAAGGTTATTCCGATTGCTTTGATCATGCTGTGGTTGCTAGAATATTCCATGATATTTTTTCACAATTGATTTCACCCTCATGTTGATTCCAAAAACCATCAATAGACCAAAACCATATCTCCTGCACATCATTTGGAATGATGAATATGCTTCCACGATATTACTGGAAACAATGCGTGATCAATGTCCATGCGCTGCATGTCAAGGGGAAGAAATCATGGGACAAAAAATCTCATTCGGAATGAAAATGTTCAAACCCGGAATGAATGAACTCACCGCTTTGACTCCTGTTGGAAATTATGGACTTCAAGCCACATGGGCTGATGGACATGCAACCGGAATCTATACATGGAAGGGACTCCGTGCATTATGTGAAACTCATGCATTGTCCGAACAACAAATCCAAGAATTCGCATCAAAAGAATAAACAGCATCATGCACTATATCAAATTCATGGCATTGCTCCTTTTTGTGAGCATGCCGATTGTCTTATTCGGTCAGGGTTTTCCGGAACCATCATTGAGAGTTCTGGACACCGCATTGAGCAAACTCGAAATGAGCAAGGTGGATCTGGCGATGCCACATGACATCATCAAACCTGATCGTCATAGACCTCCTTTACAAATTTCATTGTTTGATGATCCAATGCTGATGGGTGAAGTGATTCATTCTCACATGAAGGGTGTTTCATCCTCCATGCATGACAGCACAGACGGATGGTTTTCACAATTGATGAAAGACGGACATATCGGTTCATATACACCTCGATATCTTCATGATGAACTTTCTGCCGGTGAAATAGATAAGATGATTGGTCATCAACTTGACCGCATCGCGAATGTGACCACCGCAATCATTCTTAGGCAATATCTCGGTCCGATACTTCAGGTGATTCGTCAAACAGAAGAATCTCGAATGAGATTGCTGAAAGACACATTGCTCGTGAATCAAGCGGATTCTTTGCTCATGCTTTCCGAAGAATCAGAATCTATCTCGCTCTATGCGCTCAAGCAATCGGAAATTGAAGGTATGGAGATTGCCAAACGGTTTTTTTCGCGCGCCAATCCTCCGAGTGAAATCATCGAATATGGATTATCGCTGATTGCATCTTATCCCAAACTCTTTTCAATAGCACAGAAAGTAGAAGATGAATATCGAACAGATCTCAAACCCTTGAGAATAAACACTCCGTATGGAATCATTGCAATCGGAACCACCGGTTCTGATGTATATGAAGGAAATCATCTATTGATTCTTGACCCCGGTGGCAATGATGTGTATGCAATTCCGGGAGGAAAAACAATAGCTCTCTCGCATCCTGTTCGCTGTATCATAGACATGTCCGGAGATGATCAGTATCGTGGTGGAGACTTTACGATTGGTTCAGGATATTTCGGAATCGGTATTGTTCAGGACATGAGCGGAAATGACATCTATTCAGCAGGAGATGTTTCACTCGGTGCGGGTATTTTCGGCATTGGCTATGTGCATGATCATTCAGGTGACGACACATATCGATCAGCCACCCAAACACAGGGAGCGGGATTTTTCGGCATTGGCATTCTTCGGGATGATGCCGGCAATGATTCATATTCCGTACATGCTCACGGACAAGCATTTGCAAGCACTCGTGGAGTTGGAATGCTTGTAGACATTCAGGGAAATGATACCTATATCTGTTCAGGACCATTCAAAGACATTCTTCGATATGACAATCACTTTGAATCATTTGCTCAAGGTGCCGCATTGGGATATCGTCCATTGGCATCCGGAGGATTTGCAGCCTTGATGGATCTTGAAGGGAATGATGTGTATGTTTCGGATATCTATGGTCAGGGTACCGGTTATTGGTTTGGTTTCGGGGCATTGATAGATGCAAAAGGCTCAGACATGTACAAAGCATATCAATATGCTCAGGGATCGGGGGTGCATTTGGCACAAGGCCTATTGTGGGATATGGAAGGTGATGACAATTATGTATCCCATGGAGTATCGCAAGGATGCGGACATGACATTGCCACCGGATTTCTTCTTGATGAATTTGGGAATGATACCTATTCAGTGGAAAGTTTATCACTCGGTGCCGGAAATGCCAATGCAATTTCTCTGTTTGAAGACCTTCGAGGAAATGATGCATATATCGCCATGAATCAAACAAATACAATGGGGTATTCAGATTTCAGAAGAAATTATGGTATGATAGGAGTATTTGCCGATGCCGGTGGTACGGACTTTTATTCAAATACATCTCGGAACAATGAGATGAATAAGAAGTCCACCTATGGAATATTTCTTGATGCTGAGTTGAAATTACCCAAACAAGTGGTCAAAGAGTCGAGCATCATCTCGGATTCATTGCTCATTGAGAAAGATTTCGGCAAGTCATGGTCTGCAATGGATTCATTGTTCATTCGTGCTTCAGCCGCTCCATTGCGTTTTCAATCACAAGTGGAGCCTGCAAGAAATGCAATGATAGCGAAGGGATTGGAGGCATTGTCCTATTGCGAAGACCATTTTGGAACGCTCATGCCTCGTGAAAGACTTGCTCTTGAGCAAATTATTCCCGGTTTGCACAAAGCATATCCCGTGGAAGTTGAGCAAGCACTGATAAGAGCATGTGAGGATGACAGCGCGGAAGTATCTGCATTTGCCTTGACGCAATGCGGAAAACTTAGACTTACATCAGCATTAGAAGTCATGATCAGGCAATTGGATCAATCAAATTGGCGATTGCGTTCATTGGCTGCCAGGCAATTGGGAGAGATGGGAGAATTACCGGATTCGGCAATTCGCATACTTGGATTGAGACTGCAGGATGAAGAATTCATGGTAAGGGGTTCAGCCGCATATGCACTTGGCAAACTCATGCCCAAGGGAGTTCTTGACATTCTTCGCAGTGCATTGTTCGAAGAATTGCAGATAATCCGCAATAATGCCATAAAAGGCATGGAGGCTTCAAAAAAGATTTCATTGTCGATAATGAAGTCCATGTTCACAGAACAAACACCGGATAAAATACAAGATGCATTATCCATGCTCATCATTCATGGAGATTCCACGGTAAAATCAAGTGATATGGCAGAAATAATGTCGATGGCGCCAAAACACCGAATGAAAGTGATGATTGAAGAGGTATTGAAGGATGCAGCAATGGCGGAGAGATCGCGGGAAGCATTACATATGCTGGCAAAAAGCGCGAAAGATTCGGAAATCAAGGACATTTTACTGAAAAGTGGCTATATACAGCCAAAAACACAAAGAAAGTGGCTAAAAAAATAAGTTTTGGCACGATAAATGTAACTTGATAAATGCCTAAACAGACTACATAGCATGACAGGACTGTGGAAAAGTTTACACACATTGTTGATTTTCTGACAATGCATTGAATGATGTGTGATGACATTCCCGGTGTTATTCGCCCGAGAGGAGCTGATGATAAAAATTTATCTCAACTTTCTTTTGCGTCTTGACATGAAATTTGTATTTTAGAACGATGGTAAGAGTGTGCATAGTAGCCGATTCTACCTGCTTTCGCAGGGAAAATCGATGTAACTCTTTATCGCTCAATAGGTTATAGAGTGTTGACAACTTTTGTGATTCGATGTGAATGTGATCACTTTATCCACTTTTGGATGCATTCACCGAGAAGAACTTGAGTGATTCTTCGCTAAAAAGCGTGAGATTTTATCTCATTCGACAAAAAAAAACTCTTCCTGAGATTAATCTTTTGGAATGGTTTTTGCGGGGTCGGATTGTATGTATTGTATCGTCTTATGGTCGAATCGATACTCATAAAATTGATAAGTAATTGAAATAGATAGTTTTAACGATCATTTATTGGAGTTCACATGAAAACACGTTTAGGCACTTTGCTTG
>JBJTFZ010000100.1:0-14013 GCA_046093685.1 bacterium | reverse complement strand
GATAAATGCCCAACCACCCTCAGCTTACGAAATGCAATACTCAATGCTCCCCATTATGTGTTTGAAGCATCCGACAGCATCATTGCCGGAAATCCTTCAATGCCATTATTGATAGCGGAACAGTCGAAATCCGTCAACTTTTCTGCAGGAACTTCCATTCGGTTTATGTCTACATTTCATGCTCAAAAAGGTTCAAGAGTTCATGCCAAGATATCACCATGCAGAAATTGTTATGATGATCCACCGGAAATATCAAGAGAAATATATCTTCCAAAAGAATCCGCAATTGTGCAGTTCCAAATTCTTTCATTAACAACAAACAGCAAAAAAACAACAGAGGGATGCTGCAAATATGATCCAATCATATCGGTTGAATGCAAAAATGACATTGGAGAATCACTCAATGATATCCCGCAAAAAAGTGAGTATTCTGAATTGGACATCCACACTTGGCTTGAAACTCAAGCAAGGGGAATCTATCACATCACCCTGATATTCGAAGAAGGAAAACAAGAAAGAAGAATCATTGCTAGATTATAATACAGATTCAGCAAGTGCAACGGAAATTCGATCGGCAGGAAGCAATGTTAGTCCTTCAAAAGTGCGGGAAAGCTTGACGACATTTCCCTTGGGAAGCAAAACTCGATGGAAGCCTAGCTTTTGCACTTCAGACAAACGTTGTTCTATGGAGGAAATGGAACGGACTTCTCCCGTCAGGCCGATTTCCCCCATGATCACCATGTCCTGCTCAAGCGGATTGTCTCTCAATGAACTTACTAGGGCAGCGGCAATTGCCAAATCCACGGCAGGATCATTGAGGGTCATTCCGCCCGCGATGTTCACGAAAACATCCACATCGCGGAAATTGATGCCCAATCGCTTTTCCAGAACTGCAATGATCATTTGCAATCGTCGATTGTCAAAACCTGTTGCTGTTCTTTGTGGATTGCTATATCCGGTGGATGTCACCAAAGCCTGAACTTCAATCAAAAGCGGCCTTGTTCCTTCAATGGTTGCAACTATTGCAGTTCCGGATTGACTTTCCGTTCTTTGAGACAAAAAAATCTCCGAGGGATTTGGGACCTCTCGAAGCCCATGTTCATCCATGTCGAAGATTCCAATTTCATTAGTAGATCCAAATCGATTCTTCACCGCCCTTAGGATCCGATATGAATATGTTTTGTCTCCTTCGAATTGCAGAACGGTATCAACCGTATGTTCCAATATTTTTGGTCCGGCAAGTGCGCCCTCTTTTGTGACATGACCAACAATAAAAATCGCAGTCCCAGTTTTCTTTGCAATCTGCATGAGAAGTGCGGTACATTCTCTCACTTGCGTAATGCTTCCTGCGGTTGCATCAATTTGCTCACTTCTCGAAGTCTGGATGGAGTCTATGATTGCAACACTCGGTTTAAGAGTTTTTATCGCTGCAGCAATCGTGTCTATGTCAGTTTCTGCCATCACTTGCAAGGTATCAGGAATATCCTTCAACCGAGATGAGCGCAAACGGATTTGTTGTAAAGATTCCTCACCTGTCACATATAATGTTTCATCCGGATTGAGATTTCTGCACATTTGCAACATCAGCGTTGACTTCCCCACTCCCGGATCGCCACCCACCAAAATCAATGATCCCGGTATGATGCCACCACCAAGAACTCTATCGAATTCATTGATGCCGGTCAAAATCCTTTTGTCCACAAGCATCTCAACAGACCCAAGTTGTTGAGCCACGATGGACGAGACACCGCCTTTTTTGAGCGTAACAGTTTTTGAATCAGGTACTTTCTCTTCAACGAAGGTGTTCCACTCTCCACAATTATGACATTTTCCCTGCCATCGAGAGCTTGAGGCCGAACATTGTTGACATACAAATCTGGTTCGTGTTTTCACGATGATTCACTCCGTTTTCATGAAAATTACTCATTTCCTCAATTCAAACCATTTCGCATTCGAACACAACTCACGAAGAACATGGAACTTCCGTATCTTTGTCAGGATATTTCAAGAGCAGAATCATGTTTCAAGGCTTTCATAAAAAGGGATTTCAATTCCTCAAAGAATTGAAAAAACACAATTCGCGAGAGTGGTTCATGGATCATAAAGATGACTATGAGCTTTTTCTTCGCGAGCCTTCAAAAGAGTTGATTGCAGAGATGGAGCAATTGTTCATCAAGCTTCAGCTGCCCTATGAAGCCACACCAAAAAAATCACTGTTTCGAATCAATAGAGATATACGATTCAGCAAAAACAAAAACCCGTATAAAACCAATATCGGCATCAGCTTTCCCGTTATAAGAGATGCTTCAATAACAAGTTCCACCGGCAAGACCGAAGTGCCGGGAGCATATCTTCACATTGAGCCGAATGCTTGTTTCATAGCCGGTGGTTTATACATGCCGGACTCTCGTCAGTTAAAAGCAGTGCGGGAAAGAATAGAAAATGATTGGAAAAAACTCCATGCAATGCAACAAAGTAGTGCATTCAGAAAAGCATTTCCTTCAGGATTGATTGGCGAGAAAGTAAAAACAATGCCAAGGGGTTTTGACCCCGAACATCCCGGTCGAGAATATCTTCGGATGAAGCAATTCATTGTGATGGAGTCCATCCCCGATCAATTGGTGCAAAGTGCGGATTTGATCAAAGAATTGCTTTCAAAGGCAAAAGCGATGGCAGCAATAATGATGTACTTGAATGAAGCAATAAGTGATTAGGAATCACTTTGATCATCTTCAAGCATAGCAATTGCATCTTCAACGGTGGGTGCATGCTCAAAGAGCCAATCCAACTGAGAGATTCGTAATAAACTCATGATTCGCTCGCTTGCACCAACAAGAATAACAGGAGCCTCATGCTCATTCATTTGTCTATGAGCAAGAAGAAGGGCTCCCAATCCGGCACTATCGCTATGATCGACTTTTGTCAAGTCTATAATCAAAGCCTCAACGGTTGGCTGGCACAAAATCAAAAACTCTGCTTTGATTTCAGGAGCATTGCTCGCATCAAGAATATGTTCCTTGAGCGTGAATATGGTGATTGCATCTTGATGTTCAATGGAAAAGCGCATGTATGTTCTCTATGAAATGATATGCAAATTTCAACAAAATGCATGAGTTGACAAAACCATGATGTATTCCCTTCAAAACCAATGAATAAACCTCAATCAATTTGTATCATTCGGCTCACATCTCTCGGCGATATCATGTTATTGACGCCGATGATCAGAGCATTGAGAACCGCATGGCCTGATGCACGGATTGACATGATCATCTCCAAGCAATGCGCGGAAATCATGCGGTTCAATCAGAGAGTGGATAATTTACATGTGATTGACACGAAGACCGGAACATTCGATTTTCTCAAACAATGGATACGCATCAAAAGAACAATGCCAATCTATGACCTCGCTATTGATGTACATGATTCAATCCGAAGTAAAGTCATCCGCATTGGTCTTGGGAAAACTCTAAGCATATATGATTCTGCAAGATCTTATAAACGGAGTCTCATCAAAAATAAATCTCGAATTCCAATACCTTCAATCATTCCAATACCTCAACGATATTTTTCCGCACTGAATGATTTCCCTGAAGTGCATCGTGATGAAAAAGGTTTGGAGTTTTGGTTGGAAGACGAGAAAAGCAATGGCGCATATCCCGAAAAAAGAATAAGATTGGGAGAAAGGATTCTCATTGCTCCGGGTGCAAGGCACGCCACAAAGCGTTGGCCGCTGAGCAAATTTGTTGAATTGATTTCTCTTCTCGATGACACATTTCATGTCCCCATAGCCCTGATCGGCGGACCCGATGATGCTTCTCTGTGCGGTGAGATTTCTCGAATGTCAACAATCTCGATTGAAGACTACTCAGGAAAGATGAATTTGCATGAAATTGCATCGTTCATGGATTCTGCTCATTGCATCATCGGCAATGACTCCGGTTTGATGCATGTTGCGGCCGCCAGACATATACCATTGATCACTATGTTTGGAAGTACTGTCCCAGAATTCGGTTTTTTGCCCTATCACACTCCAAATGAAATCATCTCACTGGATTTGCCCTGCAAACCTTGTACTCACATAGGCAAAGAGAAATGCCCTGAAGGACATTTCTCTTGCATGAATGACATCTCTTCGTCTATGGTGCTTAGCCATGTAAAAAGTCTTCTCGATTCTCAAAGGCTGAATAAATACTGAACACCCAATGCGAATGAAAACATTGTTCCATTTTGAGTTTGATAATTTGAAACTGTATAATATGTGTCCTTAAACACATTGCTCATCATTAGTCCCAGATGAGTGTTTAGAAGCAACTGAGATCCTTCTGTTTTGAGTACAGGAAATGAATACCCCAGACGAGGTTCGATAATCAAGTTCATTCCTTCTTTGCCATTTGCAGGAGTATTTACTGTGACAGGTATCCTTCCTGTTTCTTTTTGGGTCGAATCTACAATTATGGAATCCTTCACACTCTTCCAAACTTCCTCCTCTTCAACATTTTTTTCATTATTGTGTCTGTGATATCCCATTGGAATCCCAATTGCTATGCTTAATGTCAAATGCTCGAAATTAATCCCCGGGGTAATCATGAGATAGTTGAATGTACGGGTAAACTCAACTTTGTTCGAAGTATAGGTATTTCTATAATTCGCCATTGAAATATCAGCGGTTGCACCTACTTCATAGCGTTTGCTAATTGGAATAAAGGCGGTTATGCCAAAGTCCGGAATACCGGAGAATGTCATGCCATGTTCTTCAGTGGTTACATCATTCGAAAACAAGGACATTCTCGACCAAGCATGCACTCCAACTTTAAAAGAGTTTTTCACCTGTGAATCTTGGGCAAAAGCATTCGAAATGAGGCATAAAACCGTACATATCGTCAAAACATATTTCATTGACATACCTTTTGAGAACTTTAAAAATTCATGTATTTTAGTGGCAAGACAAAATTACATTCAATTTGACAATTCTCAATCAGTTTTTAAATGGTGATTTTCGAATCACATGGCTGTATCTTGTCAATGGTATAATCATCGAATGGGGATCTCCTTCATGCATGCTCTTTTGTTTTTCTTTTTGATGTCGATCGGCATATTGTCAGCTCCAAATGCACTGTCACAGGGGTTCGATTGGATGTATTCGTGGAATTCTCCGAACTCCATTCCCAAAACATATATCGGTGGATATGCAAACAAGGGCATTTCTCATGAATCAATTCAACCGAGTTCCTTTACTGAATTAGTTTCTTGTTGTGAATTCGGAGATGGTTCAGGATCAAACTATTCCTTTGGTCTCACCGGTGAATATTGGATTGATGGATTATATTCATTGCAAGCTTTTGTGGGATTTGGTGATGCTTCAATGCATTTTGAAAGTGGAAAAAAGAATGATTCCATCCTCGTTTTTCAGAATGAAAAATACACCCCAAAGCAATTATCCAGATACTATACTCTTGATCATGAAATATCTTCATTTGATTTGGGATTGATCGGAAAAACCAGAATAGCATCCACTCATTTTTCCATTGCAACGGGCTTGGCATTGTCGGTTTTGACGGCAAAAAGCACTTCAATCACTACCAACTTTGAAATTGATTATCCCAGTTTTTCAGAAGATTTTTCAGAAGAAGAAAAAAGAATCCCTTCAGATATCACTCTTGATGTCACTTCCGTCCTTCTCAGACCCATGATTCGATGTGAATATGACCTTGCAATTGCAAGGGGTACATATTGCAAACCATTCATCCAAGCAGACTATACCCTGAATTCTCGCTCGGATGTTACAAATGGAGATTCTTGGAGGTCTCTGACTGTGCTTGGTGGCATTTCAATTCTCTTCGGCTATAAATAAGATACAATTCGAGAGACTTGGATTCGTTATCATCCCAACTTCACTCATTTGATTGATGAACATAATGAAAATTCTCTGCCTTGCTTTTTTGATGTCCGCCTTTACAATGATGGCTCAACCAAAACTGGAAGTACTTGGTGGAAGCACCCATGATTGGGGCAAGGTTCTCACATCAAAAGGGCCCCTTAAAACGGCTTTAAAACTGAAAAATGCCGGAAATCAACCCCTGAAGATTTCTGAAGTAAAGCCCGGATGTGGATGTACAACAGCTCCATTGGACAAAAAATACCTGAAGCCCGGAGAAATCGCCACCGTAAATGTCACGCTAAACCCCGGTTCAACTTCCGGAGAACTGATAAAGGGATTGACAATTTCAAGCAATGACCCCAAAGTACCGGTAAAAGCAGTAACACTCAAAGCATTCATCATCAAACCCATTCAGGTTTTGCCACAACCCTATGTTGCTTTTCCTCAAACCTCCATTGGGAATATCACTGAATCATCCATGATTCTGAAAAACACCACCGAAAAACCAATTAAAATCACACAATTCATTGGCTCCAAAGGAATTACGATTCTTGCTAAGCCCAAGAGCATTCCTCCGGGAGGTCAAATTTCCGTGCTAATCAGAGTCATACCGAACAAAAAGGGGTATTGGAATGGGACTGTCACTTGCAAGACAGATCATCCTGATCTACGCGAGATGGATGTCATCGTCTATGGCAATGCTTTGTAGTGTGGGATTTTCCGTATTTTTGAACATGTTATTATAGTTTTTTCACTGTTTTACAGACAGGTGCATTTATGAAACGATTTGCTTTTACATGCATGACCTTGATATTCATTGCAGGGTCTTTTGCATTTGCACAACCTAAAATCACCATCATTGGTGGAGACACCCAAGATTGGGGTAAAGTTAAGCCGAAAGATGATCCCTTGAAGGCAACAATCAAAATCAAGAATGAAGGAAATGAATTGCTCAAAATTTCCGATGTGCGCCCTGGTTGTGGTTGTACCACAGCTCCTCTGGACAAAAAAGAATTGAATCCCGGCGAGATTGGCTCTATGGAAGTGACATTGAAACTTGGTGCTACTTCCGGCATGATGACAAAAAGCATCACCATCAGCAGCAATGACCCTGCGAATGCAACAAAGGTACTGTATCTCAAAGCCGATGTGGTGCGTCCGATTCAAATTCTTCCCACACAATATCTCTCCTTTGGTGAGATGACTGTAGGGACAAAATCCGAAGCAAAACTCATCATCAAAAACACATCAACGCAAGACATTGTTTTGTCTGACTTTGAAACAGTCGCAGGTATCACATTGAATCTGACAAAGCCCACAACCATTCCCGGCGGTGGTGAAGTCGAACTCATAGCCAAAGTTTCTCCAACAGAAAAAGGTTATTTCAATGGCGTGGTGAAGATGAAAACAAATCATCCAGACTATGCATCATTGGACATCATAGCTTATGGCAATGTGAAGCCTTCCGTTGTAGACCCCAAATAATCTACCGTAAACAAAAATGAAAAGGCGACCTTTGGTCGCCTTTTTTGTTAAAAGAGGTGAATGTGCCCAATCAGAGGAAGGCGTTTCATCTTCCCTTGTAGCACATTGATGATGCCTATAATGGAAAAAACAATGGCCGATACATAAGCCACACCGCTTATCAAACCGTCAAATGGAAGAAGTGGCACATAACTCACCACCGATGAAAGCACATAAAGCAGAAACACATTCAGTCCTTGTTTTGCATGGAACTTTGCAAATGAAGAATCACCTCCCAAAAGCAAAGGAATCAAAATCAATATGCCAAGATATGCACAAAGTGCTTTGATTTTATTGGAAGAAATGTCTACCGGATCCGCGAAGAGGATTTCATCTTGCTCAAATGAACTCATTGTATGATATCTCCAAAATTGTGGCTAAAGATACATCAAACTTCGCGTATTGACAAAGGGTGTTTGTTGCATTGTTGATTTTTCACGAAGTTTGTTGGATACACACTTATCCATTTCAGTGGTGCCATGGAACGATTTCAATCTTTTGGACAACTCCTATTGCGTTTAATCATAGGATCATCTTTTGCATTTGCGGGAATCGTAAAGATCGGGACTGAGAATCTCAAACCCCCAACATTTTCCATGACCGCAAATCTACCCATTGCTTTATTCGGAATTGCACTACCATGGATCGAACTCATCTGCGGAATGGTGGTACTCATCGGCATGCCATTAACCGATCCCCGGTTACGAAAGCTTGCCAAAATCTTGATTGGAACCATTTTTGTTGCAGCAGCCATTGACAAAATTGCCAACCCGGATGCATTTGCGAAAAGCATCAACAATTTTCATCTCCTTCCCTATGAAGCATTGAATGTTCCTGCGCTGATCTTGCCTTGGGTGGAATTGATCACAGGTGCAATGCTGCTGTTTTCCATCAAAGAAAAAGCCGCCTCATTTTTGATATCCTCCATGCTCATCATATTCATCGTGGCTATTCTAACCGCAATCGCCAGAGGCTATAACATTGATTGCGGATGTTTTGGCGAAAGTTCACCGGCAGCAGCGGCTGAGGTCACAAAAGTCGGTTGGGCCAAAGTATTGGAAGATGCTCGATGGCTGATTGCATCATTGTTTATTTTCCTCACATCCAAAGATCCTTTGAGCGTTGAGGAATAAATGTCACATTGGCTAATCGTAGGTTTGGGCAATCCCGGTGAACGATATCATTCCACCAGACATAATATAGGCCGCATGATTGCGGAGGCATTTGCTGAAAAAAAGCAATTGCAGTTCAAGAAAGGGCGAGGTAATTGGCTTGAAACGGAATGTTCACTTCATGGAAAAAAGGTGACATTCATGCTTCCGGAAACATATATGAACAATTCCGGACAAGCGGTTGGAGAATTTATCCGTTATTATAAAATCCCATCAGAACATGTGATCATTCTCGTTGATGAGTATAATTTTCCTCTGGGTAAAATGCAATTGAAACAAGGAGGTTCAGACGGTGGTCATAATGGAACTTCTTCCATGATCGCTCATATTGGACCATCCTTTTGGAGAATCAGATTTGGCATCGATAAACAATTCGGTCCCGGAGAGATGGCTGATTATGTTCTTGCACCATTCCGCAATGATGAGTCTGAACAATGCAAGGCAATGATTGAAAGGGGAATTCGCGCATTGGCATTATTCTTTTCAGGTAACCCCGCGAGGGCTTTGCAACAGATCAATGCTGAAGGACCTCTATAACACTTCGAGTAGAAATGAAATTTGCACCATGCCCTCCATGGTTTTGGGATAATTGATTCCTTGAGCTGCTTTAAGCAAGCAATCATCCACTTCAGGAATATTCAATTCAGAATCAGCCATTGAAATTTCAGTAATCGTCCCTTCTTCACCGAATACAACGAGTATCTGCACCGTGCCTTGCAAATGGAAAAATTTTGGCAATGCTTCAGCATAGCATGTAAGCATGGTGGACAATTGTTGCTCCACCGCAATTTTAAATGCTTCGAGCAGTGCATTGTCAGTAACTTTTTCCGTCATGACTGATCCAACGCTGATGAGACCCTCCTCATCATGGGCTCCCGCTTCCTGATAATTGCATGCTGCCTCCACTTCAACTTCACTTGTTCTCGCCAATTGCATACCGGAAGAACCTTCAACCATCGTCCCACCTATGGAAAGATTCAATGGTTGATACATGATTGCCGGATTCAACTTTTTCCCGATGACGCTCCCCGTGATTCCGAAAGCCGTATATGGAGTTTGCACACCATATCGTTTCCCAAGTTTGGTGATTTCGGTCACACGCTGATTTGTTCGCTCATATACATTGTAATCAATGAGTAATGCAATTCTTTGCTTTGCCCATAAATATGGCAAAGCCGATGAAGCGGTAGATTGTTTGATGGATGAAACTTCAATTGTTTTTGCGAATGGAATATCACCCATCATGCCGGTGATGACAATTCTTCCTTTTGGCTTCCCTTTGTATTTCCCAAAAATCATGACCGGTCTTTCAGAATACAAATCAGGATAACTTGCAGGTTCAAGTTCAATTGCATTGAAACCATCAAAACCAACTTTCAATTTCGTCAAGGTGGGATGTTGCAAGACTTTTGCGATCTTTTCTGCTTGACCATCCATTGCCGTATGCGAACCGTTCAGATACAATTGCTCAGTCATTGTCAAACGAGAGATCGCATCAAAGAATCTGTCATTTACCTGATTCCCGGTCGAAATGGCAAAGATGTTCGCATCTTGCAATTGTTTCGAAACTTGCTCGAAAATATCGGTGCTCGCATCAACAAAGCCATTCGAAAGAATGATGATGGTTCTTGCCGACATCTTTTCTGATTGAGGCTGAGCTAGAATATTTGCCAGGCGATCAATCAATGCAATTGGTTCGAATCCATTTGTTTCTTGAACTCGATTTACATAAGCACCCGCTCTGGACACCACTTCTTTTGAACAAAGCAGTGATGTATCGCTGAGCTGAATATTCTCATTTCCAAAATGCTGAATATTGATTCTGTCATTCGAATGAAGTCCGGTAGAAAATGCCTTCCAAAAAGAGCTTGCCGCACCGGTTTCCAAAGATGCCGAATCACACAAAATGATATACTCATGAGCATGAGTCGAATCTCGCATTCTTTTTGTTGCGGGAGGATGCAAGGTCAACAAAAAGAACTTATCATTATTATCTTCATACAACATCAAGTTCTCGCGAGGGTCTTTGTCTGCATATTGATATGAAACAGACAATGGTCCTCCCGAATAATCCTTTTTCATCATCCATGTATATTCACTTTCATTCTCTTTTCCATCAAATCCTTCAGCCGTGCAGAGGTGCATCGCACCACCTTTGACAACCCGCACCATCGCTGAGAATTTTCCTGAAGGATACTCGGTAAGTTCCGCAAAACTCGTATCACCGAATGTGTCACGATAGAGCGGAACCACATCCAACACCTTCAAATAATAGGGCTTTAATGGCTTGGGCAATGTGAGCGTATATGCTCCTGCATTAGGTTTCATGATTTGCGTGTAGCGAATTTCATAAGAAACCGTCATGCCGGGTTGAATATTCGAAACATGCATTTGAAAAGCATTGGGTTCATTCCAATTCAAAAAGAAGGGATCCACTTTTTTCTTGGCTTGCTCATAAATGTCCCTGACTTTTTCTTTGTCCTGCATTTCGGCTTTATATGATTGATTCCCCACTTTTACTATTCCACCATGAATAGTGATTGATGGATGAGCAGGCATAAGTAAGGATGCTTCAAGAGTTGAGATTCCACGATAGACAAATGTTTGCTTGATCACGCACTCCGTGATGACGCCATTCACATGTGCCTGGATATGAGTTGAATCCGGAATGAGAGAATCTATGTCGGAAGCATCGCTATTGACGATGAAGCGAGGAAAGGGTATGTCCTGAGCCGATATTCGATTGGGCATCGAATACATGCACATGCATAAAAAGGCTATGTACAATCGAATCATAGAATAACTGAAATAGGCTGAATTGCTTCACAAATATACCCATTCCGCCCGGGAAGCCGGTGATTTTGCCTATTCTTCATGGTCAAATTTTGATTTCCCAGTGAATGTCATGCGTTTTTGCATCCACTTCCATGCGAATGATCGTCGATTCTTCCACCCTTCCATAGGCCCTGGAATACACCGCCGGGATGATCTCCCAGGCAAATCCCGATAAAGAATTCAGCAGGATTGTTCTTCCCAATGGACTGACAAGCTGTACTGTACCTGCTTTCTCTTGTTGTGCCTTGATTCCGGGAACGCAATGAAACTGTACGATTTTTCTCATTTCCACGGAACATGAGTCATGACCTTTGATTCCCGTAGCATTGCAAATGAGACTTCTCATGTGTGGCGCGCCATAGGCATGATGAATGCCACGCCATACATGTTCGCTGAACATTCCGTCCGCATTTGCTTGATCTGGTTTCATCCAAAACAGCACATCACCCGCACCTTCTATCCATGTATTTTGCTCTCTGCCGGGAATGACCAAAGTTGAATGCATGGTAACGGATCGTCCGATATTTCTCATCAATGGCGAAGCGGTGTACCAAAATGTTCCCGGATCTCCGAGGAATTCCTCATTGTCAACACTCAGTACAAATGACAATTGATCATTGTGTGCATGACCTCCCTTTCCTTTCTGCCCTGTGGTTCCGGCTCGCATGATTGCTTTGTATCGCTCATGCTGCAAACTCCATACTCCGAATGCAGGGAATGAATGCATTCGAGGATAGGCATCTTCAAATGGAAGCGATAATATATTTTGATTCAAATGCATTTGATCGGATTGAATGATCGAAGAAATGATTTGATATTCAATTGCACCATTTCTCATGAGTGATTCAGGCAAATGCATCTGCAATGCACCGGAGAGGATGGAAAGAGTCGGCCTGCAATCGAGTGAGTCTGAAATCCACTCATAGGGTTCTTCCGCTTTTTGAGCAGGAAACAATGTCTCCACATCCGGCAATTCATATCTCGGATTGAGATTGATATATGTTTTCGGAGCTTCGCGAGCATCCACCCAGGAACCACTCGGTGTTATTCTCATGCAATATCCACTATCATTGTCGCCGATATTGGGAAGATGTAATCCGTCAATTTGAAGCCGCATCATCGCCTCAAAAGCCTTATGAACGGATTGCTTAATATCACCCAATGCCTTTTTGTATTCAGTGGGAGTGGCCGGTTGAATCGTTGAAGACAAAGACTTATGATGATTGGGACTCGTGCAGATTCTTTCGCTTTCATTTTCTGTGAATGAACTCGCGATTGCCAATATGAGTGATAACATCTCGGAAGAAAATCCATGATATGGCAATGAGGCTTCGAAGTTCATCCCATCAGCATAAAATTGTTGCTTTGCCTCGGCTGCAGCTTCGGCAATCGCAAATCGGATGACACCGCAATGTTCATCGGTTAAGGGTAAACCACGAAGAGCAAAGAGCAGTCCCGCAAGATTTGCCAAATAATGATTTCCCCTATTTGTGGGAGACCATTCAAGATGCTGAAGAATATGCACCGCATGTTCATAGATTGATCTTTTGAACAGCATTGAAAACTCTTCATCCCACTCAATCCCGATTCCGCGAAACAAATCAAATGCAATCATCAGATTGATCATGCGAAGTCCACAATCCATCGAACTCTTCCATTGCACGCCAAATCTTGGTGGATTGAATGCCATGAAATCCAATGTTTGCGTGCGAAACACATGGGCATAAAATTCCTTGCTTCTCGTCGGTGATTCCTCTTGTTCCGATAACACGGCTGCGCAGGCAAGACCCGGTGCATGGGTGAATCTTCCCAATTCCCAAGGAACCTTGATATCAGATCCTCTTTTTGAGCCATATGTGATTTCACTATAATGCTTCAGAGCATCCCATCGATGACCGGATTTGCAATCCAATTGCCAGTCTATGGGATAGTACATCACGCGATCCTTCCCTTGTTTCAAGCTATAGGGAGAATTCAGCAATATGTCCAATATTCTGGCTGATTCAGGATAATTAGAGCCGGTGACCTCAGATTTCAAACGAGCATGATGATCTTTCCCGGGCACAGATACATTCACCCAGCCACTATCCAATACCGTGAAAATCGACTGACAATGATTATCAGCCAGGGCCTTGATTGACAGAGCATGAGCAAATAATGTATCTCCATCGGGCATGTGAACGATGGGAGGTGTATCAGCATAGGGAAAAACATCGGCATAGGTGCATGTTCTTTTGTCCTTCAATGCCTCAAACAAAGCACCACCCTCTTTGGCCAGCCTTCCATACACTTTGGAAGCCAATTGGCTCAAGGGTACCATTCGAAGTTGTTGTATCACATCAAGCATAGTTTTTGCTCAGGCTGAATGGAAGGATATCATAAGAAAAATACATCCGTTTTCGTGCCATTTTTTTGTCCGGAAAGAAACTTCCTCAATCAAGAACATTGTTAGGAACGATTCACTAAATACTTAGTCAATATTCAGATTTGAGAATATGAATCATCCAGAAATCACCAAGCTACAACAATCTCTGATACATCACCCTCTCTACAATTCTCTTTCGACCGCACAGGATATCCGTACATTCATGGAAACTCATGTGT
>JBJTFZ010000099.1:0-3731 GCA_046093685.1 bacterium | reverse complement strand
GATCAAAAGCAATGAGTCTGAATTCCCGCTCGGCAATGGAAAACAGTTCCTTGCGATATTCTTCTTTTTTTTCAAGATCAAATGCAATGGGATACACTGCATGCTTGCTTTGTCGGGGGAATAGGCGCGAAGTGTAAAAAGCGTGAAGCACTTGATGGAAGAATAAACCATTTTCCAGTGCAGACATCCATGATGTGACTTTTTCCTCTTCCTTTAGTTGCAAGATTCTCTTTGAAAAATATCGATATGGGCATTTCGCATATTCATTCAATTCAGTGATAGAGAAATTGGACCTTGTATCAGGCATGAATGTGGTTGGGGCATGTTTTCTCGCAATCTGTGATTGTGACTTCCATCGTTGGATCGAAGCGCGAAGGAATTCATGTGAATGATTGGTTCTCGATAGTTCTATGTCTATGCGTTCCTCTCTTTTGGTGAGAAACTTCAGAAATTCAGGTTGCTCACTCTTCGATCCTGCTTGTTTGAGTAGATGTGTATCCGGATTCATTCCGGTTATGAGCATCAATTCATCCACGAAATGAGAACGAATCAATTCATTCATGTCTGAACTCATTGCGGGATAGGTGATCAGGAATGTTCTTGGCACTCGGCTCGGAGCATGATGCACGAGTGATAAGTAAAAACTCATTCGCTCACGACGGATATGGCGCTCTTCGGAATCCGGCAATTCTCTTCCCATGAATGTATCTGCGGTATATGAAAGGGGAGATGAACCTTCATGCATTCCGCATAACACAATCGTGGAATATTCCAATTCACGAATTTGTTCCATTGAGGTGACTGTGATACCCGTTCCCGGTTTTTCTCGAATTTGGAACTGCGATCCATGAACTATCGAGACTATTCTATCCAAATGTTCGGACATGCGGCTGAGCATATTTGGATTGCGATGCATTCTGAGTGATTTGTATTCATCCAATAACACAAACAAAGACCGCATTGCTCGTACATCTCTTTCAATCAATTCTGAGGCTGTCTGATGGATGTCGATATTGGCGTGAACCATATGTTCTTCTACGAGAAATTCGAGTCGAGACATGATGCCGCATCGTTCAACAATTTTCTTCAATGTATCTACAGCTTCGTCTGGACCGCATGCAAGTGAACCATCGGGAAGAATGTCCTGCAAGGATTTCAATATCGTCTCTACTTGCGAAATATGTTCCACTCTCTTTCGCAATCGCTGTATTACATCGCGATCTGGATGCATTTCCATGGTTGCCTGCATTTCTCGCATACCAAGCATTCGACGATATGATCGCAATCCACTTTCCCATTCGAACAGCCCCTTGCCTCCTTTTATGCGCATTGTTCGAATCACATCATCAAAAGATTCAAGGAGCTCGGGTGTTTTTTTTACAGAAGGAAGTGAAATGTACGGACTCATGATGATTGTTCGAATATCCTCGATTCTGCAAGCATGTCGGATGCAATCAAACAATAGGAAAATCGCAGTGATGATGGGTGAAGTATGAAGATATGGCCTATCAGTGATATTGACGGGCAAACCATGAAGTGGAAATATTTCGCGGAATAATCCGGAATATTGTTCGGGATTTCGCATCGCAATAACGATGTCACTCAAAGGAACACCGCGATGAACATGCATCCAACGAACATACCGTGCAATCGCATCAACTTCTGTTTGAGGATTGACGCATTCCATGATGGTGAATGGCTTTTGAAAATCCGGGGAGGCTTCAGGTCTTTTCCCTGAGAATAGAAATCGTCGTAAATGATCATGCAATGGTTGCAAAGATGCTTCCGTTGAAGTCATGTTGTGTGGCTTAAAACCGGTATTTCCAAGTTTGGAAAATGTTTCATCGAAGTTGCCGAAAAGGGGACCATTATCCGGATCATATTCGAGAAAACATGCGAATGCGGTTTGAGAGCGTTCCAATGCATCTAAAAACAACCATTCCGGTTCAGTGAATTCTGAGAAACCATCCATAATGATGCTTCCGAAATGTCGTATGGATGAAGGTTCATCCAATAGGGCCTGTGTGATGAGTTTCAGTAATGCCGGATAATCCAATATCCTTTCACGCTCCAAGATGGATTCATATTCTTTCAGAATTGCAGCCAGGTCTGAAACCCGAGCGCTATCATGAATGCCATGCACACCTTTGGGATCATGAGATTCAACTTCATTCTGCAAAGCATCTGAAGTGATGCCATCCTTTCGGAGCCCATAGAGGACCTCAGCACATTTGTCAATTGTTTGTCTTGAGAGGGTATTGCTCAAACCGCGATAAAAGGGGAGATTAAGTGTTTCCATCGCCTCTTCAAAGAGCATGTTCCGATATGGATCCGATATGATTTTATAGGTGCCTCGTGGAATGATCAGTGAAAATACATGATGAACAAATCGTTCCAATGTGAAGAGCGGAAGATCGGGTACCGGCTTTTGATGCATGGCGAACATTTCGCGTGTTATCATGCGATCCAGCATGCGTTTCCGCCTGCCTGTAGGTACAATCAGGATGGTATCATCAAAAGAGCCAAGATGTATCAAATTTCCCACTACTGCATGGAAACTTCCCTCTGTTCCATGTAGATCATGATAGCGCTGATTGGCAAATACATATGACATAGGTGCAACATGAGATTAGTGTTTTTTCTTTGCGCCTTCAAACATATTGCCTTGACTCATAGCCAAGAGTTCGCGCATTGTTTTCTGCATGCCTTCCGTGGATCCGTCAAAGAACATCACATTCCCTTTGCCATTTTCTGCAATATGTCTCAATGTTTCATTCCACATTGAGAATAGAATGACTGATGCATCCGCATGTGCTGAATCCATCTCCTTGATGGCTTCACTCATACCTTTTGCGACTTCCTGACGAAACAATGCAATGCCTTGTCCTCGCATTTGTGCAGCTTCTTTTTCCGCAGTGGCACTAATCTTTATCGCATTCCCATCGGCTTCCGCCTGCTTTGTTTTGGTGATAAGCAATGCTTGTCCTTCATTTTCGGCGGCAGCTTTCAAATTATTTGAAGCGACCACTTTTGCCATTGAATCCATGATGATTTGATCAAAGGTGATATCATTCATCTGAAGATCAATCAAATGATAACCCCATGATTCGAGTGTATTGTCAAGCTGATCTTTCACATGATCAATGATTTCTCGTCTGAGTGACAATATTTCCGATTGTTTTTTTGTCGCAACAAAACTTCTTACGGCTCCTTCAACAGTACGAATTAAGGCCTGCATGAAATTCCGATCATCCACAAATTTGAATGCAACATTCAAAATGGTTTCTTCTTTTTGATCCAAGACCGAATACAAAAGCATTGTTTTGAATTGCACATTTGCCTGATCTACGGTGATTGCTTGAAATTCCAATTCCACAGATCGATTCTGTACGCTGATTCTACGATGAATTGTTTCAATGATTGGAATCTTGACATTCAAACCGGGTGACATGAGTCTTCTATATTTTCCGAAGGATGTCACGACAGCCACCGTCCCTTGCGCAACAGTGCGAAGAGAAAGAAGAAGTATGATGAGAAAGAGGAAACCAAGAAAATAAACGGCATCCATGTGAGTACTCCTGAAAAAGGGTGGAATCGTATATGCAACATACAAAAATTAGAGAGGACTTACCACTGCTTCTTGACTGAATCTACAACCTTATTTCCGGGTTTATTCAGAAATCTGATTTCCAAATTGCAGTGCATGCAAACGAGCATAATACCCTTTTAAT
>JBJTFZ010000098.1:0-2262 GCA_046093685.1 bacterium | reverse complement strand
GAATATCTACGAGTTCAGCAGGAATGTCGCGGCTGGAATATACCGGAATTCTAATAGTGTCACACTGAGTTGCAGGGAATGTATCTCTTAAGATTCTTTGATTGTCAAAAGTGAGAGACATACCGAATGGACTAGCCTGTCCAAGTCCTGAAACAAGAATGGTTGTGTCTTTTTCCACGCATGGCTGGCTTACATGCAATACAACTCTTGCTTGATATAGTCTGGGTGCTCTTGGTTTGAAATTCAATTGGAATCTCAGGGTGTCGCCACTTCGCATCGTGACTTGTTCGAAAGGTGTTCCATCAAATTTTGCAGCTGTGAACACTCGCTCATCCGGGGAGAATGAAATCGAATCAATTACGATTGGAAATTGATCAGGATTTTTATCAAAAGATGGAATGGTCACTCTTCCTGTTAGTGGACTCAACATGGTGTCAACAGGAGTGGGTGGAAATGTCAATGAAATGGGTTCTGGTTTATAGGTCAATGCTCTTTTGCCTGCAAGAGTCACTTTGTAATTATTTCTTGACCAGCCCGGTCCTTTTGCTTTGATGCGAATTTGTGCAGCACAATTGATGTATTTGTCTTCGGCCGGTGTTCTCGGACAGAACAGTACTTTTACTGTATCGGTGGCATCTTTTGGAATTAAGTAAGGTGTTACTCCTTTGGGAGAATATGTTGAAGTCCAATTCCAAAACTGGGGTGTACCATTTGGTATGCCCGTGCTGTCGATGATGAGACTGTCAACTGTCATTGGGTGAACAATTGATTTATTGACCAAGGGCAGTCTTCGTTCAACACAGTCGCAAGGTTTGGTATATCCCCAATTCATAAGAGAAATAGGAATATCCAATGGAATGATGATACCTCTTCCAGTCAGGGTTCCGGATTCACTGATAGGACATGGATAATCTGAATATGCCTTCACTTGCCCGGTATATGTCATGGCGCTGTCGGGTTTAAAGCGAATGCGAACCAGAATTGAATCTCTGGGGGCCATTGTGGTTGGAATAGATCTACTCATTGAAATCACGGTGAATCCATTTGGTATTGTCAGTGAATCGAGCCGAACGGGAAGGAAAGAAACATTCTCAACGAGAATTGTTTGCGATATTGTATCACTTACTTCAATTGTTCCAAATGTTGTGAGAGGTGTCACGAAGAGTTTCGGATTTGCGGAAGTTCCATACAATGGAGCGGACCATTTTACGGTATTCGATTCATAATTCAAGAATGCTCGATCTGCTCTGTCTTTTGTGATGTCATTAGGTTTATAATTGAACACTATGCGAAGTTTTCCCGAAACGGGAATGACAGTATCCAATGAAGTTATATTGGCTGGTGAAACAATCGAGTATTTTCCTGAAGGATCAAACAATGAAAACTTTTGTACACGCTGATCAAATGTAGCAATGTTTAAGATATCCAATGTGTCGAGTTGTTCTCCGCATCCAAGTACATTTTCGGTTTTCATCATGATGGGATCAAACTTGAATGTTTCCAAAACACCTCTGCCTTTCACCTGAATACAATCAGTAGTAAAGCATCGTGTTTCGAAGAGACAAAGTTTATCGACATACTGAGAGTCTTTCAAAGGTTTGAAATCGATTGCAACATTCTTTGTTTCACCAGGAGCAATGCTGAATGATCTTCCGGCGGGGAAGAAAAACACTTCTCCAACTTCAAAATAGAATGATATGTTGAGCGGATCAACAGCTTCATTTTTTATGGAGGCTATAATGCGCTTTTGTTGACCGACTATACAATCTCCCGAATCAATGATTCGAGCTGTCCAGCGTACTTTTGCTTCATAACCCGTGCCCGACAAATAGATTTTCTTTTCAAAAGAACAATTGATTCCTTTGATGGTATATCGAATGATTGCTGAGTCATTATATTTTCCGGAGCGCTGCGGGAAAAATCGAAAATAATTCGCTGAATATCCTGTATTGGGATTCAGTACCGGTTTATTTCCAAGTCTTCTGCCTGTAAATCCTTGAGGAACAATGATTGTATCGATTGTAATCGGTCTCGATGTAAGATTCTTCCAAACCCACATGCTGGGGTTTGACAATGTGTTGATGCATTCAACTCCCCATCGAATGGAATCAATTTTCCGATTACCGGCTTCATTTGTCAAAGAAAGCACTTCGCGTACAACACCTCTGATAGGAACCAAAATAAAATTGGGCTCACATTTGTCTGTCGTATTGATGGTGAGAGTATCAAAAAAGATATTGGAAGTATCAGATGGATAAATAG
>JBJTFZ010000097.1:0-2905 GCA_046093685.1 bacterium | reverse complement strand
CAGGTGGTTTGAACAGCTATATGCTTAAAAACATTGGATTGGCCCCCGGCGCATATCGCTTGGTAATAACCTCATCTAATGGCAAAATGCAGACTCTTCCGGTAATGATAAACAGATAATCTGTATGGTTTTAAGTGAAATGGGATTGCATATGATTTGCAATCCCATTATTTTTTATAGTTTGGGGAATAATGTAGTGCATCTTTTCGGAGTTATCATGAGATACAGTTATACTCACTATGTTCTTGCATTGCTAATCTGCTGTAGTGTGACACTTACAGCGCAGCAACCCGTCAAAAGAGTCCTTCTCGAGCAATATACCGGCGCATGGTGCGGTTGGTGCGTTGATGGAAGTGTTGTGATGGATGAGCTCATCAAAGAATTTCCCGACAATGTCATCGGCGTTAAAGTGCATCAAGGTGATGCTATGGAAATTCCCAAAGTGTTTGATTCAATCAAAACCCTCGTTCCTTTTTATCCTAGCGGAAGCATTGATCGCGTGACATTTCCCGGTGAAGCAACAGTGGGAACAAGTCGTGAGAAATGGAAGGAATATGTTCAAATGCAAATGAAAAAGGGAAGTGACATTGATGTAAAGGTCACGAATGTATCCTTTGATAAATCAACGCGCATTTTAAAGGCTAATGTGGAAGCCACATTTGTGAAATCAATGAGTGGTGATTTGCGATTGAACTTGATGATTATAGAAGATAATGTCAAAGGTACGGGAACGGGATATGATCAAAGCAATTATATCAGTGCAAACCCTTCTTTCAAAGGGCATCCCTATTTTGACAAACCCGCCAAAATCGTTGGCTATGAACATCGCTCAGTTGTTCGCTCTTATCCTGCCGGTGTATGGGGAATAAAGAACAGTATTCCTGCGATTGCAAGTACAGGTGAAAAATATACTGCTTCGTTCACTTATACAGTTCCTGCGGATTATGATGAAGGTAATCTCATGTTAGTCGGCGTTGTTCAAAAACATGGTGCGGCCGTAACCGCGAGAGAAATCCTGAACTCATATCAAGTTGGATTATTGAAGCCTGTTGCAGTGGAGTCCGAAATCACAGGTCAATTCCAACAAACAAAGTTGATGGGGAACAGTGAATCAAAACTTACAATGAAGAATATCAATGAAGAAGCAGTGACTGTATCATATGAAGTGGATCCTGTTGCCTCTCTTATCCCAAAAGGCTGGAAAGCAAGCGTTTCAAAAGCAACTGAAACACTTGAGCCGGGCGCATCCGGCGATGTCATGGTTACTGTTTCGGGCGATGATACCCCGGGCTTTGCAAAGATCATCGTGAATGCTGTTGTGACAAGTCAAAACTTGGCCAAGAAAACATTTAGATCAAAAATCTATGCACTGTCTCCATTGGTAAAACATGTAGTATACGGTTCGCATGCAAAAATGAACGAACTATATCTCAATGATTTGGAGTCCATCAAACCAAGAGCCACTGCGCAATTGCCAATGGATGCTGAAGTACTGTCAGGATATCCTCCTTCAATGTTTGATTTGGCGATAATTTCCGTTGATAATGAAAATGCAGGTTTGATTGCAAATAATGGTGCATTGTTGAATGGCATTGCATCAATGCTACAAGCCGGTAAGAAAGTGTTCATTGCCTCAGAACAAGAAATCTCAACCATATTGAAATCGGAAAATGCGGCGATAAAATCTTTGTTGGGAGAAACATTGGGTATTTCCGTAAAAGCGGGTTCACCCGTCAAGCGCTTTGAGCAGGACAAAAACTCAGGCGATATCTTGATGGCATATCCTGTTGTTCTTAATGGAAAAGCAGGTGATTATGTCAGTCGTGATGTCAAAGCAACATTGAATGAGTATTTCGAAGACCCCGTCTTGACTCCATTCACCCGATTTACTGATGTGTTCGCATTGAGTCAAGGCAGTTTAGCCGTACCCATATTCCATTATGATGACAATTCCGTAGATATCGCTGCGATTCGATGGGAAGCCAATGATTCCCGTTTGGTATTGTTTGGATTTGGGCTTGATGGCATCTCCAATAAGACGAAGCGTTCACAAATCATGTCCAGAACATATAATTGGCTCCTCAATGGCGCACTTTCGGTTGATGAATCTGAATCCTTATTCAAAAGCATTCAGCCCAATCCGGCTTCAGACATTGCAACAGTGGAATATATCATTGAAAAACCCTCTCAATTCGTAAAGATTTCCGTTCTTGATGCACTTGGCAGACAAATTCATGAGATAATTTCCCAGCATGCCATCATGGGTAAACACAGCGTTTCAATACCCGTTTCAGAGTTGCCCATCGGAAAGTATCAAGTGAAGATAGATGGAGCGAGTTCATTGCCGCAGTTCATGCCATTGGTGATCGTCCGCTAAATTTGCCATATACTAGAATAAGCCGCCATGTTTGTCAGCATGGCGGCTTTCTTTTTTGTATTGAAATGAGTCCTCAAAAAAGTGCCCGATGTTTTGTATTTTTGCCAAAACTCAAACTCTTAGAATAACCTAGAAAACCGTATGTCACAAGAGATTGCATTTACCAAAGACGAACTTGCTGAAATAGAGCGCCTCAAGGCATTATATCCCGAATCAAAAGCAGCCATCATGCCTGTTTTATGGATGGCTCAAAAGAAATTTGGCTGGCTTTCAGAAGATGTCATGCGTATGGTTGGCGATGTCATGAATCTCCCATTTGCTCATGTCAAAGGTGTTGCAACCTTTTATACCATGTATTTTAAGAAGCCAATGGGCAAGTTTCATGTTCAAGTTTGCACAAATGTTTCCTGCATGCTCCGCGGTGGCGAAGAAATCTATCAAGAGTTATGCAGTAAATATGGCATTGGTCACAATGAAACCACAGCAGATGGAACAATTTCTCTTGAAGAAGTTGAATGCATGGGTGCT
>JBJTFZ010000096.1:0-7298 GCA_046093685.1 bacterium | reverse complement strand
ATGTAAATGATACAAGAATCCCTCAGTTGAAACTCAACAAGATGTATGAGGATTTGAAAAAAGAAGCCCGTTATCGTAAATACAATAAAGAAACAAAAGAATGGCTCAGAAAAAAATATGATGATGCCAAGTTCCTTCTTCAAGCCATAAGGCAGCGTAAGAAAACAATGCTGAAAGTGATGACGGGTATCGCCGGTGCTCAAAAAGACTTCTTCAGATATGGAGAAAGCGCTTTGAAACCGCTCATTTACAAAGATGTTGCTGATGTCACCGGTATGGATGTTTCCACCATTTGCCGAATTGTGAATGGAAAATATGTTCAAACCGACTTTGGTACTTATGAACTTCGTTTCTTCTTCAGTGAATCATTACCGAGTGATGATGGTGAAGAAGTTTCAACCACGGTCATCAAGCAAAAAATCAAAGATTTGATTGACAAAGAACCCAAACTCAAACCACATAGTGATGATAAACTCATGGCTGAGTTAAAAAAACAAGGTTTGAATGTTGCAAGAAGAACGGTAGCCAAGTATCGTGAGCAAATGAGGATTCCTGTTGCACGGCTTCGCAAAGAATTGTGATTTCTTGATATGTCATTAGCAACATTTCTCTCCAAAGTAGATCATTCCATGCGCCCAATACTTGGCGCATTGCCTGCATCTTTGTTCACTCGATTGTACTCTTCCACAAGACCATGGTTTTCTAAATTGGCAGCAGATGATGTAGTGCCATTCATATCCGTTCCTCCTGAACTTCAATTCACATTTAAACATCTAACATTTCGTTCGCATTTGGGGAATGCTGCCGGTATGTATAAACAAGCGGAAGGGTATGAAAGAGCTTATGCTCAAGGCGCGGGATTTTACCTTTGCGGAACAACAACATCTTTGCCTAGAAAGGGGAATATAAAACAGGGAATTCATCTTCCATTTGTCCCATATCCAAAATCGCATGCCGCTTCAAATTGGCTCGGATTACCAAATGACGGACATGGACCAACCGCAAAGAGAGTTGCATCTTTTCAGCGATTTGACCATTTCCCAATTGGTGCGAGTGTGGCAATGGATCCTGGTATGGATTTAAGGCAAGGCATGAGAGGTCTCATTGATGGTATGCAGGCTTATATTGATGCCGGATGTGATTTTCTGGAATTGAATGAGAGTTGCCCCAATGTACCCGGACATGATACGGATCATGCAAAACTTGATGCATCATTGCTCAACAGATTGGATGAAGTATCAAAACATGTCAATCTATCTGCTATCCCAATTATTGTAAAATTATCCAATGATACTGATACTTCTTTGGTTCCGGAATTAGTTCAGGCATTGGTGAACAGAGGATTTTCAGGTGTCAATTTTGGGAATACTTCAACCCGATATACCGAACTTAAAGACAAAATTCATCCATCAGATAAACATCTTTATGACTATTTCTCGAAAGAATTTGGTGGGGGATTGAGTGGTGTGATTCTGAAAAATGCTTCAACAAGATTGATTTCCGAGGCACAGAAGTATTGTAGTCAATCATTTGATGAATTCCTGATTATTGCAACGGGTGGAATAGAAACCAAAGATGATATAATAAGCGCCATGAGGAATGGAGCGAAATTGGTTCAATGGTATACGGGGTATTATGAGCAATTTGGTGCTCATGGAAACAACGTATATTCTTCCATGTATTGATAAATCAACGAAGTGCTTCGCGAACTCTGGCCGATACATAATCCATCGCCCAAACAACGAATGCAATCATGATGATGATGAGTCCGACCTCATGCCATTGTGCCAAACCTTGATATTGCATGAGCATTGTTCCTATACCTCCACCACCAACCAAGCCGATAATTGTTGCCATGCGGACATTTATGTCCCAGCGATAAATAGTAAAACTTAAGAACGGGATAACAATTTGGGGAATGATTGCAAAAGAAATCACTTGTAAAGGATGTGCTCCTGTAGCCTCTATTGCTTCAATAGGCCCATTGTCAATATCTTCGATTTGTTCTGAATACTGCTTTGTTAATGATGCCACGGTATGAATCATCAGAGCAAGCATCCCTGCGAATGGTCCGATACCAACCCAAACGGAAAATATGATTGCCCATATCAGCGGCTCTATTGATCGGGAGAAATTTGTGATGAAGCGAACGATTGTATACACAGAGAATGAAATCGCATTTCCTTTCATCAAATTTCGTGCGCTCAAAAAACTCAACAAGAAGGATGGGGGAAGGGCAATAACTGTTGCAGTCAATGCGATATAGATAGTTTCTATCAGCGCTTTGAGAGCAATGTCGAAAATGCTCATCTCCGGAGTTATCAAAGCGGTAAAGATATTGGAAGCGGAATGCAAACCTTTGGCCGAAAAGAAATCAATTGGGGATATATCTGTTATGATCCATCCGGCTATGATAGAGCAACTAAATGACAGCCAGAGAAGATGTTTCCCCAAAAGTGGCATTGATTGTTTTTCTGTTGAAACAATTGAAGTCCCCGGAGAATGTTTGAACATGCGAAGTAATATTGCGGTAAGCACGCCGAATGAGAGATATCCTATCTGTATGTATGAACCACCAACCGGAACATAAGAGGTCAAAGATGGAATGATGATTCTATCGATAGTGATAATCACATACCAAAGAAAGAATACATCAATGAGAAAAGCTTGGAAAGCTGTTGCTTTATGTGTTTGATTTTGCATTCAGATTCTCTATGTATTGAACAAAAATAAAGAACCCTCGACTATTAAAAAAGGCGAGGGTTCTGTATTCTGTCTGTATCGATGATCAGGAGATTTCTATCGCATCATTCATATCGATCTGACCGACGATCGCCACCGCGAAAATCACGGCGTGGACCGCGTGATTGCTCTTCGCGTGGACGAGCTTCATTGACTACCAATGTGCGTCCGCTGAACTCTTTCCCATTGGTTGATTCAATGGCGCCTCTTGCTTCATCTTCATTGTCCATTTCAACAAAACCAAAACCGCGTGAGCGACCAGAGATTTTGTCTGTGATGACAAAGGCACCTGTGACATTGCCGTATGACTCAAAAAGGGAACGAAGTTCTTCGGAACCCATTGTGTACGGCAAATTGCCTACATAAATATTCATAACAAACCTTCCGTAGATGTGTAGTGATAAACGAGATCAACAAAAAAACAATTATACAAGTGATCCCAAGCATTGGCGCACATCAACACCAAAAACCTAGTCGAAAATACCACAAACCTTTGATTAAACAACACATTACAATGAAATACTTTAATTTATCTTTTGTTAACAAAAAAGCCCAAGCATAAAAATACTTGGGCTTTTTCTTCAATTATCGGGGAAATTATGGGAAAATGCCCATCTGATTATAAGAAGCAGCAATCTTATCAATTGCTGAAATGAAGGCAGCAGTTCGCATGTCTTTGACAATTGATTTATTGCGCCAAACATCCATAATCTCATGATATGAACCAATCATTGAGTCTTCCAACCCTGAATTGACCAGGTCGACTTCATTTGGGCCTTGTACAAGCATTGCTTTTTCGGAAGCCGACAATGACTTACCGGTAAGATTTTCGATTGTTGAAATAAGTCCTTTTTTCGAGTTTTCATCATAGCGTTTTTCCAATCGACCGAATCGTACATGCGAAAGATTCTTAAGCCATTCGAAATAAGAAACCACAACACCACCGGCATTGATGTACATGTCGGGAATGATCAAAATGTTTTTTGCCAATAGGGTTGGTTCTGCGGAAGCTGCTATTGGACCATTCGCTCCTTCGGCTATGATTTTCGCTTGGATTCTATCTGCATTCCAATCTGTGATTTGCGATTCAAGTGCAGCAGGTACAAGTATGTCACATGGATATTCAAGAAGTGAATTTCCTTGATCTATTGTTTGGGCTCCGGAGAAATTTCTAATGGAACCTGTTTGAGAATGATGGACCTTCAATGCATTGATGTCAATACCATCAGGATTATAAACAGCACCATCCCATTCGATGATGCCTGTGATTCTGGATCCACCTTCTGCAATAAATTTTGCGGCATGATAACCGACATTGCCAAACCCTTGAACAATGACGCTTTTGCCTTCGAGACCGGTGGAAAGACCGATGGACTTCATTAATTCGGCATCATTCACCGCTTCTCTAACTCCAAAAAACACACCCTTTCCGGTTGCTTCAGTACGGCCATTGACTCCTCCCTGAGGAATTGGTTTTCCTGTGACACAACCAAGAGCATTAACATCATCGAACTTGATTGTTTGATATGTATCGGCTATCCAAGACATTTCTCTCATACCGGTACCATAATCGGGAGCAGGAACATCAACTGCAGGACCGATGAAATTTTTATGTATCAATTCCACGGTATAGCGTCTTGTGATGCGCTCAAGTTCATCAACGGTGTAATTCTTGGGATTAATCTTGATTCCACCTTTGCCACCGCCGAACGGTACATTCACAACGGCGCATTTGTATGTCATCAATGCTGAAAGAGCTATTACTTCATCTTGGTTGACATCTTCACTGTAACGGATTCCACCTTTGCAAGGGAGTTTGTGATGACTATGCTCGGCTCTCCATGCGGAAATCACTTGAATCTCACCTTTTACTCTTACCGGGAATTGAATTTGATATACTGCATTACAGGCTCTGATTTGGTCGAGTAATCCTTTAGAATGATCGAGCAGTGAAGCTGCTTTATCAAAATACGTGTTCACCGATTGGAAAAACGGGATTTCGTGATAACTCGGAGGTGTGGTTTGAGAAGACATAATACTTCCTAATGAAACAATATGTATGGGTAAATGAGAAATCCTTTTTTAAAGATTTCCTCTCAATGCTTGTTCGCGTTCAATAGATTCAAAAAGTGCTTTGAAGTTTCCTTTGCCAAATGATGTTGCGCCTTTTCTCTGAATGATTTCAAAAAACAGGGTTGGCCTGTCCTCGACGGGCTTGGTGAAGATTTGTAGTAAATATCCTTCTTCATCTCTGTCCACCAAAATACCCAATTCCCTAAGAGGCGAAATGTCTTCATCAATGATGCCGACCCGATCCAGCAAATCATCATAATAGGTATTTGGAACTCTTAGAAATTGCACGCCTCTTGACTTTAAGGCAGATACCGTTGAGATGATATCATGTGTGGCAACCGCAATATGCTGAACACCGGGGCCATGATAAAACTCTAAGTATTCATCTACTTGGGATTTTGCTTTTTTGCCTTCGGCAGGTTCATTGATTGGAAACTTGATATATCCATTTCCATTTGATACCACCTTGCTCATCAATGCTGAATATTCGGTTGAAATGTCTTTGTCATCAAATGTAAGGAGTAGGGAAAATCCCATGACTTCTTCATAGAAACGAACCCACTCATCCATTTTGCCAAGTTCGACATTCCCAACGCAGTGATCGACATGCAATAAACCTACGCTTGTTGTCTTGTATCCATCATCCATAGGCACATATCCGGGCATGAAAATTCCGGTATAATTTTTTCGTTCAACGAATGTGTGAATGGTATCACCATAAGTATGGATTGATGCAATCTTCACTTCTCCAAACTCATCTTTCATGATGGTTGGAGGTGTGTGGCTCTTGGCTCCTCTCGATGTTGTTTCTTTCCATGATTTTTCTGCATCATCAACCCAAAGAGCCAATACTTTTACTCCATCTCCATGCTTGTCAATATGAGAACTAATCTCATTTCCGGGATGCATTGGAGTTGTGAGAATAAGGCGAATCTTTCCTTGTTTCAGAACATAACTTGCTCTATCCCTGATTCCTGTTTCAGGACCTGCATATGCTATGAGTTCAAAACCAAAAGCCGTTCTGTAGAAGAATGAGGCTTGTTTTGCATTTCCTACATAGAACTCAATGAAATCCGTGCCATTGATGGGCAGGAAATCTGTGATTGCTGATTGTGATGATAAAGCGGAAAGTGTTTCCATGACATTTCATTCAATAATTAGAATTCGGTAAAAATAACAAATTGCTCATGCATAACGAGTACTCAATTCAAGCATCGTGGAAATCACCCTTTGATTTGTTTGATCGGTTCCTGTACTGATTCTTACACAATGTGGCAATTGGAAACCTCCAAGCCTCCTTACGATGATTCCTCTTTGTTCAAGTTCATTGGTCAAATCAGAGGCATTATCCTCATTGCCACAATCAATCATTGAGAAATTTGCAACGGATGGTGAAATTTTCCAGCCTTGTTTTGGGAAAGCTTCTTGAAATTCACTCAAACCTCTTTTGTTTAACTGTATGGTTTCTTTCACAAAATCATCATCGCCCATTGCTGCTACGGCGGCAATTTGTGATAAAGTTCCGGGATCAAATGTCAATTTTGATTTTGCCATGATGGCAATCAATTCCTTGGGTCCAATGGCATATCCAACTCGCAGTGAAGCAAGACCATACGCTTTTGAAAATGTTCTCAATGTGATCATGTTTGGCCTGCGATACTCCAAACTGTTGGGGTAATCATCCGCAATGATTTCTGTATACTCATAATATGCTTCATCCATGATGAGCAATACAGAATCAGGGAGTGCATTGAGAAGTTTTTCAAACTCTGCTTTTGTGATATGTGTCCCCGTTGGATTATTTGCATTTGCGATATAAACAACTCTGGTTTTTGAATCGATTGCCTTGATGATTCCATTAATGTCAAAGCGATAGTCATCCGTGAGTGGAACCGAAACCCTATTAATATTTGATATGGAAGTTGCCACATAATATCCGACAAATGTACCATGACTTGATATGATTGTGTCTCCGGGAAGAGTGAAGCAACGCATGATTAGATGAATCAGCGCATCTGAGCCATTGTAGCATACAACTTCATTGGATTGAATGTGGAATTTCTGTGCAATTGCTTTACTGAGAAATTCACCGCCATCTGGATATACTGAAAGGTCCTCGGAAGTGATGTTTCGCAATGCATGCAATGCTTTTGGTGAAGCGCCCAAAGGATTCTCATTTGAAGCCAATTTGACGATGTCAGTTATGCCATGCTTCTCTTGAACTGTTTTGATGGATGTGCCGGGTGTATAGGGCAATAATCGTTGTATATGATCGGGAACAAATATGGACATGGTGATTGATGTGTATGTTAGGCGAAAAACAAGGCAAATTTAACAAAACGGGGGCATTGCCAATCCAATTTTGACTCCTTGTGAAAAGATTCTTTGTGAAGGGTTTTCTAAATGCTGAAAAGACTTGGTTTTTTGTGTAAATTTGCCATATCTATATATGAATTGTTGTGTAGCAACACATAATTGTATCC
>JBJTFZ010000095.1:0-2302 GCA_046093685.1 bacterium | reverse complement strand
CAGATTGAACATCCTCGTAAGAAACCTTGATTTCACTTTCTGGATATGCATGTTCACTTCTAACATAGGCCAGACCTATCGTTCCACTCTGCACTGTCACAAAACTTGTGACTTTACCAATTTCTTGATCATCCATTTTCAATTTTGCTCCAGACTTTACAGAATCTTTTGAGTAAAACCCCATGAGTCTTTTTTGTACTTTGTTGTAACTGTCCAGTCTTGCGATTACTTCCTGGCCAATATAACATCCCTTTTTAAAATCAATCAGATGCAATAATCCTGCTTCAAGTGGATTGTATTCTTCACTTAGTTCATTGCCATAGATTCCAAATCCGGCAAGAATTCTCTGTATCTGATACATATGTTCATCAAATTCAACGATTGAGGAATCTGAGAATAGATTGACCAATCCAGAGCCTTTAATATCCATGATGAGAAAATGCATTTCATTCAGTGGCATGCAACGAATCGCAAAACGAGTGTCAGGCTTTTCGGAGTATATGATTGAGTGCATCGGTACATTGAGCTGACGATTGTGCAATAATTGTGAAACACAATCCATACTTTCAGCTCCGTGGAGAGCAATCATGTCATAGTCTTCCGTTACTACGGAGAATTTGATATCCTCCATGATGATATATTTCTTCAACCATTGTATCACTTGTTCTTCTTGGTTTCGTGAAGTCAAGATTAGTATATGGTCTTGAAAGGGAATCACTGTGATTACATCAATGATTCTTCCTTTTTCATTCGTAAGAATTGTTTGTTTGCCCGAATCATGCTGCAATTGAAGGCAATTGTTCGTGGAGAGTCTATGTATGAGGTCCAAGACATCATTCCCCTTGGCTAGGACTAGTCCGGGAAGGCCGGATATTGTCCACCAAATATTCGGAAGGGGATAATCGTTCAAGAAGTTTTCTAAATTCATTGTAACTGTGAAAGTATCAAAAGAAAGAGGTAATTTATGGCGTTATTGACGAATTACATTAATAAAATTGGATATGAATAACACACAAAAAATTCCCGGAATACTCATTGCAAATATGCTTTCATTTGTGATTGCTTGTATGCCTTTGAATGCGCAAAATAGTGGTTATTGGCGTGTTTTCTTCCGTGATAAGGGTAATGAAGTGGTTGCGCCAGGTTCAACACTATGGTATACAACCCTTTCCATTCATTCACAGCGATGTCTAGATCGCAGAAAACTCAACAATCCAAATGCACCTTTGATAACACAGGAAGATGCACCCATTCCACAAGAATATGTTCAGGCAGTTTCCAAATTTGCCGATACGGTCCTGTTGCAACTCCGTTGGAATAATTATATCGTGGTGAAAACTGATTCGGCTCGTCTGGCAAGCATTAAAAACCTCAAATTCGTAAAGTCATTACAAAGAACAGGTGTTAAGCTGTTTCCGGCTATTGATAATAGTATAACTTCATCAGCTTTCATCCAAAGAAAAGATCAAACTTTGACTGTATTGTCACCGAAAGATAATTGCGGTGTATTTCGATATGGTCCTTCTTATAATCAAGCACAACTTTTACAAGTACCTTCGATTCACCAAATGGGAATCACGGGACAAGGGGCATTGGTGTCATTTCTTGATTCTGGTTTCCGTTGGAAACAACATGTTGCAACAAAAGATGCTCATGTATTGGCAGAATATGACTTCATCAGAAAAGATTCCGTAACCGAAAACCAACAAATGGATGTTTCTTCTCAAGATTATCATGGATCAATATGTTATTCTACGGTTAGTGGTTTCCAACAAGATTCACTAATCGGTATAGCTCCATTCTCATCTTTTCTTCTCGCAAAAACCGAAGACATTCCTACAGAGCAACATTTGGAGGAAGATAATTATGCTGCCGCCGTAGAATGGTCAGAGGCATTGGGTGCTGACATCATCTCCAGTTCATTGGGGTATTCAGTATTCAATCAACCATTTGAAGAAGATTATGTGTTTACGGATTTTGATGGAAAAACCACCATTACTTCCAGAATCGTTAATCAAGCTGTAAAAAGGGGAGTCATTTGTGTGACAGCAGCAGGGAATGATGGTCCGAAAGACAGTACGATCATAACTCCATCAGATGCTGACAGCGTCATTGCTGTTGCAGCGACCGTTCCGGAAGGAAACTCTCCTGCAAAATTCACTTCTCGTGGGCCTCGTGGAGATGGTAAGATCAAACCAGACATCGCCGCACAGGGAGTTGGAGTCGTGTGGCTAAAAACAGGGGGTAGTTTGGGGGTGTGCGCGGCAAAAGGTAATTACTTTGGAAAGCCACGTATTTGCGG
>JBJTFZ010000094.1:0-2751 GCA_046093685.1 bacterium | reverse complement strand
ATACTTTTCTTGTTCATGCACAGAACCATGTCATGACAATCACATTTCAAGGAGTGTTATGAAGCATACTGTACTTTCACTTTGTGCGAGTGCCATTATGGGCTTGGGAATATTCTCAGGGTCCATCATTCCGGTTACCATTCATGCTCAAGGCGTCACAAGCGGTGGTATCACCGGTACCGTCAAAGCGGCAAATGGCGGAGTTGTGGCCGGGGCAAAAATCATTGCCATTCATATCCCAACGGGAACTCGTTTTGGTGCGAATGCAAAATCAAACGGAACATTCATCATAAACAATGTCCGCGTAGGTGGTCCATACACCATAAAGGTGACAGCAGTTGGATATGGTGAATCATCCTTATCCAATCAATTCGTGAAACTCGGTCAAAATCTAAAAGTCACAATGGCTTTGTCTGAAAAGGCAGTTTCTACTGACGAAGTAACAGTAATGGCCCAAAAAGGTGTGTTTGGTGCATCCAGAACGGGAGCACAAACAAATGTATCCAAAGAACAGCTCAATAATTTTCCAACCATTTCTCGTTCCTTCCAAGACTTTGCAAAATTCACCCCTCAAGTTGTTTCGACAGGTGCGGGTGTTTCTGTAGCCGGAAGAAACAATCGCTATAACAATATTCAAATTGACGGTTCAAATTATACTGATCTATTTGGTTTGGGAAGCGCAGGAACTCCCGGTGGACAAGCAAACACAAATCCGGTATCACTTGATGCGATTGAGGAATTCCAGGTATTGGTTGCTCCTTTTGATGTGCGTCAAGGAAGATTCACAGGCGGTGGAGTGAATGCAGTCACTAGATCAGGAACCAACAAATTCGAAGGATCCGCATATTGGTTCACAAGAAGTCAATCGATGATCAGCGATTTGACCATCACCAGAAAAAACATCGTGAACAATAATCTCCTTGATCCGCTCACAAAGGATACAAGCATCACGACCACTTTCTCCAATTTCAATGAATTGCAGACCGGGGTGAGAGTTGGTGGTCCGATCATCCCCGACAAATTGTTTTTCTTTGCTAATGCGGAATTCACATCTCGTGTACAACCTGTTGACAATGTGGCATTGACTCAAAATACCAAATCAAAGCAGCTTGACTCAATCGCTCAATTGGTGTCTTCACATTTGACTTCCAAGTATGGATATGCTCCGGGACAATTGACAGGGTTTGAAATCACTCGTCCATCAACAAAAGTATTTGCACGATTGGACTGGAACATTGATGATAATAATCGTCTAACCTTCCGAAACAATTATGTGAGTGCTTATGATGACAACTATAGCACCACCGTCACAAGTTTACGCTTCAGTGACAGAAATTACAGATTCAACAATTCCCAAAATTCAACAGTGCTTGAACTCAATTCTTCTTTGGGTGAAGACATGCACAATGAACTGATTGTTGGATATACAAGAATTCGTGATTTCCGTGAAGTGACCGGCAGACCTTTCTCAGCAATCACTGTCAATGACCCAAGTTTTGGAGCAGGAGTAGGTATTCAATTCGGTTCGGAAGAATTCTCCAACTTCAACAAATTGGATCAAGATGTGATTGAAATCACCGACAATCTCTCATGGAGTTTGAATGAGAATCACACATTGACAATTGGAACGCAAAATGAGATTTTCTCTTTCAGAAATCTCTTCATTCGTGATGCCTACGGAACATATCGTTTCAATTCCTATTCTGATTTCGTGAATGGAAATGCGGCATCCGTCAGTATGTCTTTTGCTCGACCCGGATTTGCAAATGATTGGGCAGCACAGTTTTCTGCTATGCAACTCGGTGCATATATTCAGGATGACATCAAAGTTTCGGACAATTTCAAGGTCAATGTAGGTTTACGCGTGGATGTACCGGTATTCCCGGATGCTCCATCATATAATTTCAAAGCTGAAAATGCATTCGTGAATACGGCAACTGTCGGCGTTGCAACAAATGGAAATGGATCCATAACTTATCGTAATGACTCAACAAGAACACTCGGATGGAAAACTTCCGAGATGCCCAAGTCCGCTTTGCTCTTTTCGCCAAGAGTCGGCTTCAATTGGGATGTGAATGGTGATCAATCTTTCCAAGTTCGCGGTGGAGCAGGAATCTTCACCGGTCGCGTGCCATTTGTTTGGATATCCAATCATTATGGAAATACCGGTGTTGAAATCGCTCGTTTGTCTCTTGCCACTGCAGGAACAGATACAGTTCGTTTCAATCCAACCATTGCGAATTCACTTTCTGCAAACTTGAAAGACACAACAAAAATCACATCAACGACCGAATTGAATCTCACAGGAAATGATTTCAAAATGCCTCAGACATTCCGTATGAATTTGGGAGTTGACTATAAATTGCCTGAAGACATCATCCTCACGGTCGATGGTATGTACACAAAGAATCTAAATGAAATCTTCTACTCCGATTTGAATCTGGGTGATCGACGAGACACAACACAATTCGGTACACAATTGCCGGGTAATCGTGGTGTGTTCGGTATTTATAATGGCCGCAATACAACCGCTCGCTTCCATGACGGTAGAAAAGGTTTCACCAATGTCATTTTGCTCAGCAATACAGATATGGGCTATTCTTATAATATGTCCGTTCAATTGCAAAAATCATGGAAAGCCGGTCTGGACCTCATGGCAGCATATACGCACTCAGCTTCCTATGACATCAATTCCGGTTTGTCATCTCAAGCGGTTTCTCAATGGAGATTTAATTATATCCAAGATAATCC